>JAOJAE010000015.1 GCA_028227525.1 Candidatus Pelagibacter sp.
TAATCAATCAATCAAATCTTTATACTTGGTTTTATCTGCAATATTAGGATTATTATTTTATTTAATTGTGTGTTATTTCATCAAAGCTTTTCAAATGAATGATATTAAATTAAGGTATTAATTTATGAGTAAAAAAATATTTTCTGGTGTTCAGCCCACAGGCAATCTCCATCTAGGAAATTATTTAGGAGCCATAAAAAATTTTGTAGATTTAAATAATGATACTGCAAATGAGTGTATATTTTGTGTTGTAGACTTACATGCTATCACTGTTAAACAAGATCCCAAGGAATTAAGGAACAATATTCAAGAAACAGTAGCCACATTTATTGCTAGCGGGATAGATCCCAAAAAAAGTATAATTTTTAATCAATCGAAAGTATCGGCTCATGCTGAAGGAGCATGGATACTAAGTTGTGTTGCTAGAATGGGGTGGCTAAATAGAATGACTCAATTTAAAGAAAAAGCTGGAAAAGATAAAGAAAAAGCAAGTGTTGGTCTTTATTCTTACCCAGTACTTATGGCAGCAGACATCCTTCTTTACGATGCAACCCATGTTCCCGTTGGAGATGATCAAAAACAACATTTAGAGTTATGTAGAGATATTGCTCAAAAGTTTAATACTGATTTTGAAATTGAAAATTTTTTACAGGTTCCAGAGCCTTTAATCCAAAAAGAATTTTCAAGAATTATGAGCCTTAAAGATGGTTCAAAGAAAATGAGCAAATCTGAATTGTCAGATTTAAGTAGAATAAATTTAACTGATGATAAGGATCTAATTATAAATAAGATTAAAAAAGCAAAAACAGATCCATTACCAATGCCTAATACGCTAAAAGAACTTGATGAAAGATTAGAAGCAAAAAATCTTTTAGGTATATATTCAAGCTTAACAAACTCCACTTTACAAAAAAGTGTAGAAAATTTTGCGGGTAAAAATTTCTCAGAATTTAAACAAAAATTATCTGAAGCACTCGTTGATAAAATTGAACCTATTTCAACAGAGATCAAAAAATTATTAGATGACAAATCTTATTTGGATAATACTCTTCTAGAAGGAGTTGAAAGAGCCAATATAATAGCCTCAAAAAAGATCAAAAGAATTAAAGAAATAGTAGGTTTTTAGATAAAATTTATTAACAAGTTTTAATTTCTTAAATATTCACTATATATAATTCATGTTCGTTCAAACAGAAGTTACACCAAATCCTAATTCGCTTAAGTTTCTACCTGGAAAAAAAGTGTCTAATAGTGGGCCATATGAAATTACTAGTAAAGATGAAACTCAAAATACACTTGTTAGAAATTTATTATCTATAAATGGAGTAGAAGGAATTTTTTTAGGAGAAGACTTTATTTCCATCAATAAAAAAGAAATAATAAAATGGGATGAAATAAAACATATAGTAATTTCATTTATTAATGATTTTTATTCTGAGGGAAAAGAATTTGTCATTGATGAAAGCTTAGAAGAGCAAAACTCAAACCTAGATGAGCTTGAGCAAAAAATAGTTAAAATTTTAGATGAAAAAATAAGACCAGCAGTAGCTAGAGATGGTGGAGATATTAAATTTAAAGAATTTAAAGATGGAGTAGTTAAAGTTCAATTACAAGGAAGTTGCTCTGGATGTCCAAGTTCTACAATGACATTAAAGCAAGGAGTTCAAAATCTTTTATGTCATTATTTACCCGAAGTAAAAGAAGTAGTTGCAATTTAGAAATATGAATAATGATCAACATTTATTTGAACAAAAAAGTAAAAACAATTTACTAAAAATTTTTTTAAGTAGTTTTTTAACAATTTCTTTTTTCTATATTGCTCCAATATTTATTAATTTTGCTGATAAAAATTTCTATACAAAAGAGTATGCAAATAATTCTAAAAAGATTTTGGCTTATACACTTAATAAAGAAGATAAAAATAAAAAAGAAAATGAAACTTTAAATGAAGAAGAAGTTTTAGTTGATATCTATAGCTTAAATAATAGCGAGACGGAGGCGGTTTATTTGAGTGCTGCTTCAATAAATAAATTATTTAAAGAAACTGATTATAATCTTAATGACATTAGACAAAAGAAATTAGTTAAACCAGTTGCATTAACTTTGCTGCCTAACGAATTAAAATTGATTGAGAATACAAAGAAAAAGAAAGAATTTTTTATACAAATTATTTTGCCTTTAATTATAAAGGAAAACAACATTATTAAAAAAGATAGAAGAACACTTTTTAATATTATTAACAAAAGCAATAACACAACTGTAGAATTAAGTTGGCTCGAAAAAAAATACAAACAATACGGTGTAAAATCTCAAGATTTATCAACATTAAAAATAAGAATGGATGAAATACCAGTTTCTCTTGCAATTGCCCAAGCCGCTAAAGAAACAGGCTGGGGAACCTCCAGATTTGCACAAGAGGGTAATGCTTTATTTGGGCAATGGACTTGGTCAGGAGAAGGTCTTAAGCCTAAAGATGCAAAAGAAGGTGAAGATCATAAGGTAATGAAATTTAATATCTTGCAGGCATCAGTAAGGGCTTACCAAAGAAATTTAAACACACATTCTACTTATAAAGATTTTAGAAAAGCTAGGGCAGAATTTAGAGATTCTAATAAACCACTAGATAGTTTAGAACTTTCTAATCATCTAAACAAGTACGCTGAAACAGGAAATCAATACGTTGAAGTTTTGCAGCAAATAATAAAACAAAATAAATTAAAAGATTTTGATGATGCTAAATTATTACCTTCAAGTTCTGATTTAGAGAGTCTTATTTAATTTTTCTTAATAGGAAACTGAACACCAAACCATCGCCATTTTCCATTATCATTTAATGAACAATTAATTCTACCTCTTCTTGGAATAAATGGACCTCTAAAATTTATCGTTAACGTATTATCGTTTAAAGTTGTATTGGATCTTTCCCAAATATCTAATTCATTAGAATAACAATTAATATTGTTTAAATTAGTTTGTTCATTAAAAAATTTAACTTGAAAATTAGGTGGATTATTTTCTATAGATAATTTTTTTTCTAGTGGAAGCAATTGTTCATATTCTAGTGGAAATGAATTTATAATAGAATTAAATCTTTTCAATTCCCCATAATTTTCATTAATTGGAAATCTAGGTAATTCAAATTTATCTTTATTTAAATCAATTACACCAGAATGTTGACCAAAGGCATAATCAAAATTTTGAGAAATATAATCCCTCATGAATTTAGAATATTCACCAAAAGGATAAGAAAATAAATTTGGTATATATCCTAAATTTTTTAAAAATATTTCATTTGCTTTTTCTATATCTGAGATAAAAAAATTATTATCTTTATTAACAAGGTACCCATGGGAATGTGAGTGGTGACCAATTACAGCAAATTCTTCTGCCCCAACTTCTTTGATTTGTTCCCAGGTCATATATCCATTTTTTCCAACAGGCTCTGTTGAAACAAACAAAATAAAAGGAATCCTATTTTGTTTTAAAAATGGCCACGCTTCAAGATAGAAAGATAAAAAAGCATCGTCAATCGTTATAAGAATTTCTTTATTTTTTTTTGGTGAACTAAAATTTTCTTCAAAATTTTTTGGATTAGAAAAGGTATAACTTGAGTTTTTTATTATTTCCATCTGTTCTTTAAAAACATCCATTTGGATATTGGTAGAGGGGTATTTATTCTCATTAAAACGATGATACATCAATGACAAAATGCCTTCATCACTTGAATAGTGTTTGATATTATTTTCATCTGAAATAGAATTTGAGCTTAGAGACAAAATTAAAATGAACAAACTTATTATAGATGGTGCTAGTGAAAAAATTTTTCTAATGATCATTTCTAATGCTAATATTTATAATATTACTCATGAGAATACTAAAATTAATTATGAAAAATTAACTATAATTATTAATGATTTTCTCTTATCAAAAAATATTAAAATTACTGACATTAATGCGATTTATATTAATCAAGGATCAGGAAGCTTTGCCGGTATAAGAAATTCAATATCAGTTGTTAAAGCCTTTAACGTTGCAAAAAATATTGATTATTACTGTTATAATTTAGAAGATTTTAAAGATGAAAAAGACTTGAGTCATGAAAATATCCCTAATTTATGTAAAAAATATAAAATTAAAAAAAATTTGATTAATCCTGTTTATTTAAGTTAAAATTAGTTATGCCAGAAACTATTGAGGAAAAATGTTTATTAAAGGGTGTAAAATTAACTGATCAACGTAAGGTAATTGCACAAGTTATGTCGCAATCATCTGATCATCCCGATGTAGATGAATTGTACAACAGAGTTTCTAAAATTGACTCAAAGATTAGCATTGCAACTGTTTACAGAACTGTAAAATTATTTGAAGAATCTGGAATACTAGCTAAGCACGAATTCAAAGGTGGAAAAGCAAGATACGAGGAGTTGAATGAAGGACATCACGATCATTTAATAGATGTAAAGTCAGGTGAAATTATTGAATTTGTAGATGAGGAAATTGAAAAACTTCAAAAAAAAGTAGCAGAAAAATATGGCTACAAACTGGTAGATCATAAGCTTGAATTATATGGGATAAAAAAAAAATCCTAATATATGAAACAAAAAATTTTTATCAAAACATTCGGCTGCCAAATGAATGAGTATGACTCAAACAGAATATATGACTCTGTAAAAAAAATTGGTTATGAAAAAACAGAAAATTATGATGAAGCAAATTGTTATTTATTAAACACGTGTCACATACGAGATAAAGCAAAAGAAAAAGTTTATCATGAAATTGGAAGAGTAAAAAAAATTTTTAGATCAAAAAAAAAACCATTAGTAATTATAGCAGGATGTGTTGCTCAAGCAGAAAATCAAGAAATGCTTAAAAGAGAGCCCTACATAGATCTTGTGATAGGACCACAGGCGTATCATAAAATTAATGATACAATCCTAAATTATAAAGAAAAAAAGAAAAAACTAGAAGAAACTGAGTTTGATGCTATTTCAAAATTTAAATATTTTAATAAAATAAAAAATGACTCTGGAAAAGTTTCTTCTTTTTTAACAATTCAAGAGGGATGTGATAAGTTTTGTCATTTTTGTGTAGTCCCATACACAAGAGGCCCAGAATATTCCAGACCATTTAAACAAATCTTAGATGAAGTCAAATATTTAGCTGACACTGGTACACAAGAGATAATTTTACTAGGACAAAATGTAAATGCTTATAATAATGAAAATTATAGATTATCAAATTTAATATTTGAAATTGAAAAATTTCCAGAAATTAAAAGAATTAGATATACCACGTCACACCCAAAAGACATGTCTGATGATTTAATTGAAGTTTATAAAAACTCAAAAAAACTGATGCCTTTGGTTCATTTACCAGTTCAAAGTGGATCTAATAAAGTTTTAGATCTTATGAATAGAAAACACACAATTAGTGACTATTATAAAATATTTGATCAATTAAAAGAAATTAACCCCGACATTCAATTCTCTAGCGATTTTATTATTGGCTATCCGGGAGAAGAAGATGAGGATTTTAAGGATACTTTTGAACTTATTAAAAAAATTAAGTTCATAAATTCCTATTCTTTTATTTTCAGTCCAAGGCCAGGCACAGTTGCAGCAGATTTAAATTTAATAGATAAAAAAATTTCTATGGAAAGATTGGAAAAAATTCAAAGCCAATTATATGATAATCAAATGAATATGAATAAATCATTAGAACATAAAACAATTAATGTTTTAGTTGAGAATTTAACAGAAGATAAAACAGGGGTTTTTGGTCGATCCGAATATATGACATCGGTTATATTTGATGGTAAAAAAGAGGATATCGGAAAAATTGTGCCAGTGAAAATAAACAAAAGTAATCGAAGTACTTTATTTGGAGAAAAAGATTTTGATTCTAATCAAAAGGTAGCATAACAATTGAGTAGTTTAACAAAAAAGAATAGTGACACATCATTAAAGTTTGTTTATTCAGACAACAACTCTCTAAGTGTTATTTTTCACGACAATGAACTCTTGATAGGTGTTGTGGGTGAGTTCAATAAAAACTTAAAAGAATTAGAAAAGATTACAGAAACAAATTTGTATTCTAGAGGTAATTCAATTTTAATTAAGTCTAATCCTGAAAAAAATGAATTAGTTAAAAATGCTATAAAATTTTTAGCCAACCAATTTATAAATAATGGAAATATTGAGAATAAGGATATACGTTCTTCTGTAGATAAATTTATGATCAACGAAAAAGTAAAAAATAACAATGTTACAGATATTATCAAAACTCCAAAAAAATCTATTATTCCAAGATCAGAAAAACAAAAAGATTATGTAAGAGCTTTGAGGCAAAGCGATATAATAATTTCAGCAGGTCCAGCAGGAACTGGAAAAACATTTCTGGCAGTAGCTGTAGGTCTTACGATGTTATTAGAAAAAAAAATTGAAAGAATAATTTTATCTAGACCAGCTGTTGAAGCAGGAGAACGATTAGGATTTTTACCTGGAGATATGAAAGAAAAAGTTGATCCATATTTAAGACCTCTATACGATTCTCTATATGATCTTTTTGATTTTGAAAAAATTCAGAGAATGATTGAAATTGGAGATATTGAAATAGCTCCACTTGCTTTTATGAGAGGGAGAACTCTTAAAAATTCATTCGCAATTTTAGATGAGTCTCAGAATGCTACAGACACTCAAATTAAAATGTTTTTAACTAGAATAGGAGAAAATTCAAAAATAGTTGTTAATGGAGATCCAACGCAAATTGATTTGCCAAATAAAAATATGTCAGGATTAGTTAGATCAAAAGAATTATTAGGTCATTTAAACGAAATATCAGTAGTTGATTTTGATCATTCAGATGTAGTTAGGCACCCACTTGTCTCTAAAATAGTTAAAGCCTACTCAAAAAATGATTAATATTGAAGTTTTCTCAGAGGAGAAAGCTTGGTCAAAAAAACTAAGAAAAAAAGAGCTTTTTTTTAAAAAAATTTGCAAATTATTCCCTCGAAAATATCAATTTCCCAATAAAGAAATAAGCCTTACTTTACTTCTTTCTAATAATAGATTTATCAAAAAGTTGAATAAAGATTTTAGAAATAAAAATAAGTCTACAGATATTCTGTCGTTCCCCTTTACTAAGAAAAAGTTGAGATCTAAAAAAATTTATATTGGAGATATCATAATTAGTTTCGATTTTATGAACAAACCCAAATCACAAAATATTAAAGATTTTAAGAAAAAAGTAGTTAAAACTTTTATACATGGTTTTCTTCACTTATTAGGCTTTGATCATATTAAAGATAAAGATTATAAAAAAATGCTTAGCGAGGAAGAAAGAATATACAAATCAGTAAATTCAAAGATTAAATAGATTGATAAAAAAAAATTACATTGAGATAGTTTTTTTAATTAGTCTAGGTGCAGCCTCATCTTTAAGTTTACCTCCTTACAACTATTTAATAATAAATTTTTTTACCTTTAGCTCATTTTTTATTTTTTTATTTAAAAAATCCAAAACTACTAAAAGTAAAAAAGATTTCTTTTTTTATGGATGGTTATTTGGATTTGGTTATTTTTTATCTAGCTTATATTGGATATCAATATCTTTAACATTTGATCAAAATTTTAAATTTCTAATTCCTATAACTATTATTTTAATACCTTCTTTTCTGGGAATTTTTTATGGATTAGTTACTTTTTGTTTTATAATTTCAAAACCTCGAAAAATAGTAAGCTCTTTTTTTATTTTTTCATTAATATTTGGAGTTTTTGAATTTATCAGAGGATCGATTTTAACTGGTTTTCCATGGAATTTAATAGCTTACAGTTTTGTAAATCATTTAGAAATATTAAGTATTACCTCAATAATTGGAACTTATGGATTTAATTTATTTTGTATTTCATTGTTTACTAGTCCTGCAATTTTTATTCTAAGAGAAACAAAAAAAGACATAGGTGTATGTGTTATTTTTTTATTTTTGCCATTTTTATTTTATTTGTATGGATCATCTTATAAAGAAATATTTAATTCATCCGATAATGTATCTTATAATTATAAAGTAAGAGCTATTGGCTCAAATATTAGTCTCGATAGATATTATTCAAATATTGATCCAGTTTCAGTAATAAATGATTTAATTAATATAAGTGAACCAGAAAGAGACGAAAAAACTATTTTTGTTTGGCCTGAAGGAATTCTTCCTGATATCTCCCAAGAGGAATTAGTTGAATTCAAGGGGTCATTTAAAAATACTTTTAGCAAAAATCATTTGTTAATTATCGGTATTAATAATCAAAAAATCAATAAACAAGAGATCAGTTATTTTAATTCATTAACAATTTATGATCATAATTTAGAGGTGTTAAATTTTTATAATAAAATCAATTTAGTGCCCTTTGGTGAGTTCTTACCTTTTGAAAATATTTTAAAAGTATTTGGGTTAAGTGTAATTACAAATAATTATCAATCATTTTCAAAGGGTAAAGACAGAAAGATTTTAGAGATAAAGAGAGGTGATTTTTTGCTAAAGATATTACCATTGATTTGTTATGAAATAATATATTCTGGTAAAATATTTAAAAATTCAAATTTTGATTTAATTGTTAATATTTCTGAAGATGGATGGTTTGGTAAATCAATAGGACCTAAGCAACATTTTGCGCATAGCATTTTTAGATCAGTTGAAAGTGGTAAATACTTATTGCGTTCTGCAAACAATGGTATTGCAGCAATTATCAATCCGTTGGGTATTATTGAACAAAAGGTTGAATTTGGCAAATCAGGCTACGTTGATTTTAAAGAAGCTAAAAAAATAAAACCAACTTTATTCTCTAAATATGGAAATAAAATTTTTATAATATTAATTTTACTATATATTTTTATTATATTTTCATTTAATAGATTTAAAAATGAGTAATTTAAAAAATTTTCTTTTTACAAGTGAGTCAGTATCTGAAGGTCATCCAGATAAAGTTTCAGATAGAATTTCAGATATGGTGGTTGATAGTTATATATCTGGAGATCCATTCTCAAGAGTTGCGTGTGAAACACTTACAACAACGAACAAAGTAGTTTTAGCAGGAGAAGTTAGAGGCCCTGAGATAAAAAAAGAAGAATTAATTGAAAAAGTTAGGAACTGTATAAAAGATATTGGTTATGATCAGGAAGGTTTTACTTGGAGAGAAGCAACAAAAATAGAAAGCCATCTTCATTCTCAATCTTCAGATATTGCAATGGGTGTAGACTCATCTGGAAATAAAGATGAGGGAGCTGGAGACCAAGGTATTATGTTTGGTTATGCTTGTAATGAAACAGAAGTATTAATGCCAGCACCTATTCATTATTCTCATAAAATTTTAAGATTAATGGCAGAAGATAGAAAGTCGGGAAAATTAAAAAACATAGAACCAGATAGCAAGAGCCAAGTTACTTTTGAATACGTTGATGGAAAACCAACAAAAGTAAAATCTGTAGTGATTTCTTCTCAACATTCTGCGGATGTTAATCAAGCTCAAGTTAGAGATTTATTGAGACCTTACATGCTACAATCTATTCCATCAAATTTTCTTGAAGGTTTTAATGAAGAAGAGTTTTATGTTAATCCAACTGGTAATTTTGTTATTGGTGGTCCAGATGGAGACTGTGGATTAACAGGAAGAAAAATTATTGTAGATACGTATGGGGGTGCTGCACCCCATGGTGGTGGAGCTTTTTCCGGAAAAGATCCTACGAAAGTTGATAGATCTGCAGCTTATGCAGCAAGGTACATTGCAAAAAATGTTGTAGCTTCTAAAATTGCTGACAAGTGTTTAATTCAATTAGCTTACGCAATTGGTGTGTCTAAACCATTATCAATTTATGTTGATTTATTTGATAACGATTTAGACAAAAATAAATTTGTTGTAGATAAAATAAATGAAAATTTTGACTTAAGTCCTCGAGGAATTAGAGAGATGCTAAATTTAAATAAACCAATATATGAAAAAACCGCAGCTTATGGTCATTTTGGGAGAACACCAGATGATAACGGTTCATTTTCTTGGGAAAAAACTGATAAAATAAGCCATTTTTCTAAATAGTTTCTGTTGAATTAAAAAAAAACTTTACTATATTGCCCTTACATTATTGAATTTACAAAATGGGCATTAGCCCATTTTTTTTTGGAGCAAACAAAAACATGTTAAATAAAAGAGCAGATAAACTAGAATTATTAAGAATTGCTGAAGCTGTAGCTTTAGAAAAATCTATCGACAAAGAACTAATCATTAGTTCCATGGAAACTGGAATTGCAAAAGCAGCTAAATCTAAATTTGGTCAGGAAAATGAGATTAAAGTTTCAATTAATAGGGATAGTGGTGACATTGAAATTTTTAGAAAATTGATTGTTGCTGAAAATCCTGAAAATTCTAATACTGAAATTAAACTTGAAGACGCTATTATTTTAAATGAAATAAATAAAGATAAAGCAGTTGGAGATGAAGTACTACAACCTTTACCTTCATTTGATTTTGGAAGAATTGCAGCCCAAACGGCAAAACAAGTAATTAGTTTTAACGTTAGAGAAGCTGAAAGAGAAAGACAATACAACGATTTCATTGATAAAAAAGATACAATTTTAAGTGGTATTGTTAAAAGATTAGAATTTGGAAATGTGATTGCTGACCTTGGGCGTACAGAAGCGATTATTCAGAAAAATGAAATGATACCCAGAGAAAATATTAAAGCTGGAGATAGAATTAAAGCTTATTGCTATGATGTAAGAAGAGAACCTAGAGGACAACAAATTTTCTTATCAAGAGCACATCCTAAATTTATGGAAAAACTTTTTGTTCAAGAAGTGCCAGAAATCTATGATGGATTAATTGAAATAAAATCTTCGTCGAGAGATCCAGGTAGCAGAGCAAAAATTTGTGTTAAAGCAGTTGATACTTCTCTTGATCCTGTTGGAGCTTGTGTAGGAATGAGAGGGTCTAGAGTTCAAGCTGTTGTAAACGAATTACAAGGTGAAAAAATTGATATTGTAAATTGGTCAGAAGATCCAGCAATTCTAGTTTCAAACGCATTATCACCGGCAGAAGTTCAAAGAGTAAATGTTGATACAGAGAGAAAAAAATTAGATGTAATTTTAACTGAAGAAAATCTAAGTAAAGCAATTGGAAGAAGAGGTCAAAATGTTAGGCTTGCAACGAAGTTGCTAAATTATGAAATCAACATAATGACAGATGCAGAAGACTCAGAAAGAAGACAATCTGAATTTAAGGAAAAAACAGAAAATTTTGTAAAAAACTTAGAACTTGATGAAACATTAGGTCAATTGCTTGTAGCAGAAGGCTTTTCATCAATAGATGACATTAAAGATACTACAGCAGAAAGTTTGATGAAAATTGAAGGTATTGAAGAAGATACAGCAAAAGCTCTTATAGAAAGAGCAAAAGAATTTCATCAAAAAGATCAAGAAGATATTTCGGAAAGAATAAAAGAATTAGGTCTTCAGGATGCTTTAATAAATTTAAAAGGGTTAACTCCAGGAATGCTAATGACCTTAGGTGAACAAAAAATTCTTACTTTAGAAGATTTTGCAGATTTAGCATCAGATGAATTAACAGGTGGATATGATATTGTAAAAGGTGAAAGAGTAAAAATTCAAGGATACCTTGAAGATTTTGCTTTATCAAAAGAAGAAGCAGATGAATTAATAATGTCTGCAAGAAATATTGTCTACAAAGATTGAGTGATGAACTATGGAAAAAAAAACAAAACTAACAATATCTGGCACAGCCAAAAAATCGTTCAAAAATATTGAGATTGCAAAAACTCAAGGAAAAAACTCTGTAGTAATCGAAAAACAACCAAGCAAATTTCCAAGTAGAAGTGGATCATCAAGACCTGGAGGCTTTAAACCAAAAACTACTTCAACATTTAACAGAGGTGCTCCTGTAAAACCATCATTTGCACCTAAATCACCCCCAATAACAAACGATTTTGAGCGAAGAAAGTTGGCAGAGCAAAGAGCCACAAAGAGGCTCAAAGGAGATGATAATAAAGATAAGAAAACACTAAAATCTGGAACAAAAAAAAGAGAATTAAAATTAACAGTATCAAGAGCTTTAAGCGATGAAATTGAAGCAAGAGAAAGAAGTTTAGCTTCAGTTAAGAGAGCAAGACAAAAAGAGAATAAAAATTTAAATAAAGATGAAGCTCAAGAAAGTTTAAAACCAGTTAAACGAGATGTAAATATCCCAGAAGCTATCACAGTTAGAGAGCTTGCTAATAGAATGGCAGAACAATCGAGTAACGTTATTAAGTTTTTATTTGGTATGGGTGTTACTGTAACCATCAATCAAACATTGGCTGCTGATACTGCTGAGTACTTAGTAAAAGAATTTGGACATAATCCAATAAGAGAAGAAAAAGCAGAAGAAATAATTCAAAAAATTAAAGCTACTAGAGTAGAAAATTTAAAAAATAGACCACCAATTATAACTGTTATGGGTCACGTTGATCATGGCAAGACTTCAGTCTTAGATGTTTTAAGAAGTGCAAATGTTGTGTCAGGTGAATTTGGCGGAATTACCCAACACATTGGAGCTTATCAAATAGAAAGCCAATCTAATAAATTAACTTTTATTGACACACCAGGTCACGCAGCCTTTACTGAAATGAGAGCAAGAGGATCAAAATTAACTGATGTGGTTGTTCTAGTCGTTGCTGCTGATGATGGGGTTAAACCGCAAACAGTTGAATCTATTAAACATGCTAAAGCCGCAAATGTCCCAATTGTTGTAGCAATTAATAAATGTGATTTGCCAGATGCAGATCCACAAAAAATAAAAAATCAACTATTAGAACATGAACTAATTGCAGAAGATTTATCTGGAGATACTTTAATGGTTGAAATCTCGGCAACTACAAAAAAGAATTTAGATAAATTAGTTGAGGCTATTGTGTTACAAGCTGAAATTTTAGATTTAAAAACAGATTTTGAATCTAAGGCTACAGGTATTGTATTAGAATCTAAAATTGATGTTGGAAGAGGACCTGTTGCAACCATCATTGTAACTACAGGAACTTTAAAAAAAGGTGACTTTTTTGTAAGTGGTTTGAAATGGGGAAAAGTTCGAGCAATCATTGATGATAAAGGAAAAAATATTAATGAAGCGCCTCCATCTGCTCCAGTTGAAATTTTAGGAATTAATGGTGCAGCTAAATCTGGAGATGATTTTATTGTTGTTGATAATGAAAAAGAGGCAAAAACTTTAAGTGAAAATAGAGCTCAAGAAACCAAAGAAGCGAAAAATCCACTTACATTTGCAACACAAGATTCAGCTTTTTCGGATAATTCAGCAGAGGAATTAAATTTGATAATTAAATCAGATGTTCATGGATCATCTGAAGCGATCAAAAATGCAATCAGTCAAATTAAACATGATGAAGTTAAACCAAAAATAATCTTAGCTGATATTGGGATGGTAACTGAAACAGATGTTACATTAGCAAAAGCTTCAAATGCAGTTTTAATAGCGTTCAATGTTAAGCCAAGCAAAGAAGCAAAAAAATTAGCTGAAAATGAAAAAATAAAAATTTCTTCTTACAATATTATCTATGAAGTTTTAGATTACATTAAACAAAAGATGTCAGGTTTATTGTCACCTGATATTCAAGAAACAGTTACAGGTACAGCTCAAATTTTAGAAATATTTAAAGTTTCAGGAGCTGGAAAAGTAGCAGGATCAAAAGTGATGGAAGGAGAAATCACTACTGCTTCAGATGTTAGAATAATTAGAGATGGAGCTATCATTTATACTGGTAAAGTTGGAACTCTTTTTAGGGAAAAAAACCAAGTAAAACAGGTTAGCAACGGCCAAGAGTGTGGAATTACAGTTAAAGATTACATGGATTTTCAAAAAAACGACACAATAGAGGCATTTAGTGTAACTTCTACTGATAGAATGATTTAATGACTGATAGAATTGGAAAACCGATATCACAAAGACAGCTAAGAGTTGGTGAAATGATCAAGCAGTCTTTAAGCATGATTTTTTTAAAAAATGAGGCTAAGGTCCCGAATTTAGAAACTAATACTATAACAGTTACTGAGGTGAGAATGAGTCAAGATTTAAAAATAGCTAAAGCATATGTGCTCCCACTTGGAGGCAAAAATGCAGAGGAAGTTATTGCTGTGTTAAAAAAATACTCATTTTTAATTAGAAAAATATTATCACAAAAAGTGGTTATGAAATTTTTACCAAAATTACTCTTTAGAAAAGACGAGTCTTTTGAGTATGCGGAAAAAATAGAAAACTTAATAAAACAAACAAATAAATAGGAAAAAAGAGGCATGAACAAAAAGGCACAAGAATTAGCAATGCACGAAAAAGATACTGGATCTTCAGAGGTTCAGATTGCTTTGCTAACAGAGAAAATTGAAACTCTCTCTACACATATTAAGCAATTCAAGAAAGATAAACATTCATCTGTTGGATTGTTGAGAGCGGTAAATAGAAGAAAGAAATTGTTAGAATACCTAAAAAACACAAAAATGGATTCTTACAAAAATGTACTGTCGAAATTGAATTTAAGAAAATAGAGATCGAGATAGATAGAACTGAATGGAACGAAACGAACGAAACGAAATGGAAATGAAATGTTTAAAGTATATAAGAAGGAAATAGAAGTAGCAGGAAAGAAGATAAGTTTAGAAACAGGTAAAGTAGCAAGGCAGGCAGACGGAGCAATCATCGCTTCATGCGGTGAAACAGTTATTTTAGCAACAGTGGTAGGAGCAAAGAAAGTAAATCCTGATATGGATTATTTTCCATTATCAGTAAACTACCAAGAAAAATATTATGCTGGTGGAAAAATCCCAGGTGGATATTTTAAAAGAGAAGCAAGGCCAACTGAGAGCGAAACATTAATCTCAAGATTAATTGATAGACCAATCAGACCTTTGTTCCCTGATGCATTTAAAAATGAGGTACAGTTGTTACCAACAGTAATTTCATATGACAAAGAAAATCAACCTGATATTTTAGCAATTACTGCTTCTTCAGCAGCATTAGCGATCTCGGGAATGCCTTTCATGGGTCCTGTAGGAGCATCTAGAGTTGGTTATGTTGATGGTAAGTATATTCTTAACCCATCAAAAGCTGAATTAGAAAACTCAAGTTTAGATTTAGTTGTAGCAGGTACCAAAGATGCTGTGCTTATGGTTGAATCAGAAACATCAGGTTTATCTGAGGAAGTAATGTTAGCTGCAGTCAAATTTGGTCACGAAGGATTTGTTCCAGTAATCGAAATGATAGAGGAACTTGCAAAAGAATGCAGAAAACCTGAGTGGACTGTTGAGAAAAAAGATTTATCTGAAGTTAAACAAAAACTTGAGGAAACTTTTACTGCAGATTTAACAAAAGCTTTTGCTACAAGAGATAAACAAGATAGATCTAATCAAATTTCTGAAATCACTGATAAAGCCAAAAAGCTTTTTGAAGAAAATGAAAATTATTCTGATCTTGATGTTAATTCTGAGCTTAAAAATCTAGAAAAGAAAATTGTTAGAACTGATATTCTTAAAAACAAAAATAGAATTGATGGTAGAGGATTATCTGATGTAAGACCTATCGCATGTGAAGTTGGTGTTTTACCAAGAACACATGGTTCTGCTTTGTTTACTAGAGGAGAAACGCAAGCAATTGTTGTTACTACTTTAGGGACATCTGATGATGAACAAAGAATTGAAAGCTTAGATGGTCTTCAAAGAGAACGATTTATGCTTCACTATAATTTTCCTCCTTTTTCAGTGGGTGAAACTGGAAGAATTGGAACTGGTAGACGTGAAATCGGTCATGGTAAACTAGCATGGAGAGCAATTAACTCTTCACTACCTTCAAAAGAGGCGTTTCCATACACTTTTAGAATAGTATCAGAGATTACAGAATCTAATGGTTCTTCTTCAATGGCTACTGTTTGTGGAGCATCACTAGCATTAATGGATGCTGGTGTTCCAATTAAAGAACCAGTTGCAGGTATTGCAATGGGTTTAATTAAAGAAGGTGATGATTTTAGTGTCCTATCAGACATTTTAGGGGATGAAGATCATTTAGGAGATATGGACTTTAAAGTTGCTGGAACTAAAGATGGAATCACTTCACTTCAAATGGATATCAAAATTACTGGTATTACTTTTGAAATCATGGAGCAGGCTTTAAAGCAGGCTAAAGATGGAAGAATTCATATCTTAGGTGAAATGAATAAGGCTTTAAGTGAATCAAGAGCTGATGTTGGACAACATACTCCAAAGATGGAACAAGTAACTGTTGATAAAAAAGATATCGCAGCTGTTATTGGAAAAGGTGGTGCAACAATCAGAGAGATCGTTGAAAAATCAGGTGCCAAAGTAGATGTGAATGATGAAGGAGTTGTAACTGTTGCTGCTCCAGATGAAGAGTCTAGAAACATCGCAATGCAAATGATTAAAGATATCACTGCAAAAGCTGAACTTAATAAAATTTATTCAGGTAAAGTAATGAAGATTATGGAGTTTGGTGCTTTTGTTAACTTTTTAGGTAAACAAGATGGCCTTGTTCATATCTCAGAACTTGCTCCTAAAAGAGTAGAAAAAGTTACTGACGTTGTTAAAGAAGGCGACGAAGTAAAAGTTAAAGTGATTGGTTTCGATAGAGGTAAAGTTAAACTTTCTATGAAACAAGCAGCTGAATAATTAATAGCTTAAATTAAAATTACAAACCCCTGGAATGCAAATTCTGGGGGTTTTTTTATATAGAAGATAAACTAATTTTTTTTGAATATTTTTTTTTAGGAGAATTTTTAATAACTGCTTGACCACAACGCATTACACCTCGTTTTTTATCAAAGGTCATTTTTGGCTCACCATATAATTTCCATCCACTTGATAATGCTTCTGTTACGCGATGACAAAATTTTGATGTATCGTCTTCTGTGATAAATCTATAGCCTTTCATATATTTTTCCTTTTAAGTGTGTTTTATTTTTAACTAAATTTAACTATATTTTAAGTAATGTTCTTAGGATCTGGCATCCCAACCTTGTTATATCCAGCATCTACGTAGTGAATTTCACCAGTTACACCGTTTGCAAGGTCGCTTAATAGATATAATGCTGAATTTCCAACATCATGGATATCTACGTTTCTTTTAAGGAAAGAATGGTCTTCATTCCATTTGTATAAGAATTTGGCATCTCCAATAGCAGAAGCTGCTAATGTTTTAATAGGTCCCGCACTTATTGCATTAACTCTCATGCCTCTAGCACCTAAATCTCTTGCTAAGTATTTAACGCTAGATTCTAAAGCTGCCTTACATACACCCATTACATTGTAATTTGGAATAGCTTTGCTTGCTTCATAGCTTAGAGTAATTAAACTTCCACCTTCCTTCATTACTTTAGAAGCTTCTTTTGCAACTTCCGTAAATGAGAAACATGAAATTAACATACTTCTTAAAAAGTTTTCTCTAGTGGTATTTAAATATTCACCAGATAATTCAGACTTATCTGAAAATGCAATAGCATGAACCACAAAATCAATTTCACCCCATTGAGATTTAACATCTTCAAATAATTTTGTTACATCTTCTTTTTTTTCAACATCACAGCTAAATGTAGTTTTTGAATTTAATTTTTCAGCTAAAGGAATAACTCTTTTTTTTAAAGCGTCACCTAAATAAGTAAATGCAAGTTCAGCTCCAGCTTCAGCAAGTTTTTGTGAGATACCCCAGGCGATAGATCTTTCATTGGCAACACCCATGATCAATCCTTTTTTACCTTTCATCAAACTCATAATTTAAACCTTTTCAAAAATTAAAGCGGCGTTAGTTCCACCAAAACCAAAACTATTGGACATTACTGTGTTTAAAGTTGCACCAGTTTCAGTTTTTGCAACTATGGGAAATTTTTTAGCCTCTTCATCCATCTCACTAATATTAGCTGAGCCAGCAATGAAATTATTTTTCATCATGATCAAACAATAGATTGCTTCATGAACAGATGCGGCACCTAAAGGATGTCCTGATAAGGATTTAGTTGAACTAATCTTCGGAATATTGTCTCCAAAAGTATTTTTAACAGCATTTAGTTCTGTAATATCCCCAACTGGAGTAGAAGTTCCATGAGTATTGATATAGTCAATTTTATTTTTAGTTGTAGACATAGCCATTTGCATACATCTCACAGCTCCCTCACCTGATGGAGCTACCATATCGTATCCATCCGAAGTTGCTCCATAACCAGTTAATTCCGCGTATATTTTAGCACCTCTAGCTTTAGCATGTTCGTATTCTTCAAGCACAAGCACTCCTGCACCTCCTGCTATTACAAAACCATCTCTTGTTTTATCGTATGCTCTTGACGCTGTCTCAGGGGCATCGTTATATTTTGAAGATAAAGCAGTCATGGCATCAAACATTGCTGTCATTGCCCAGTGAACTTCCTCACTTCCACCTGCAAAAACAACATCTTGTTTTCCCATTTGGATTAATTCCATTGAATTTCCAATGCAGTGTCCGCTTGTTGCACAGGCTGAACTCATTGTGTAGTTGGTTCCTTTAATCTTAAATGGAACAGCAAGTGTAGCCGAAGCTGTACTTGCCATTGTTCTTGGAACAATGAAAGGACCCATTAATTTTGGAGTTTTAGCTCTAGTTTTATCAGCTGCTAAAATTACATTTTCAATTGAAGGTCCTCCTGAACCCATAACAATACCAGTTTTAAAATTACTTACTTCATTTTCTTCTAATCCAGAGTCTTCAATCGCTTCTTTCATTGCGATATAATTATAAGCAGAACCTGAACCCATAAACCTAATTGTTTTTCTATCAATATGATCTTCTAATTTTATATTTGGTTTGCCATGAACATGACTTTTAAGATTATGTTCTTTATATTCCTCAGCATAAGAAATTCCTGATTTAGAATTTAATAGTGACTGATGAACTTCTTCTTGATTGTTTCCTAAACAAGATACAATTCCTAAACCCGTGATAACTACTCTTCTCATTATTTAAATAACCCCACTTTTAAGCTTTCTGCTGAATATATTTTTTTATCATCTGCAAATACTAGACCATTAGCTAAACCAACTGTAGTTCCTCCAGGCGACATAATTTTTTTCATATCGATTTCGTACCTAACATTTTTTACACTTTTAATAACTTCACCTGTAAATTTTACTGTACCCACACCAAGAGCTCGTCCTTTACCTGGATTTCCAAGCCACCCAAGATAAAAACCAACTAGTTGCCACATAGCATCTAAGCCAAGACAACCTGGCATGACAGGATCTTCTTTAAAGTGACATTCAAAAAACCATAAATCGTCTTTAATATCTAATTCAGCTTTTAAAGAACCTTTATTAAAAGTACCGTTATTGTCATTAATTTCGGTTATTCTATCAAACATAAGCATTGGAGGAAGAGGCAATTTTGCATTTCCAGGGCCAAAAAGTGCTCCATTTCCACATGTTATGAGGTCATCGTAGCTATATGAATTTTTTTTCATAAAATTTGAGTTCCCTTAATACTTGATTTAATGATAATATAATATAATAAAACAGTATAATTTATTCTCAGTTTAGAATTATTATAAACAAATATGACAAAAAACTGCAATTTTATTGAAAAATTAAGAGAAGCTGGATTAAGACCAACAAAGCAAAGAGTAAAAATTTGTGAAATTCTCTTTAATAGAGAAAAAACTTTTCACTTTACAATCAATGATCTCGCAAAAAAAATTTCAGAGGATTTGAATCAAAAAATTTCTTTAGCTACAGTTTATAATACAGTTCATGCTATAAAAAAAAAAGGTTATCTTAAAGAGATAGCAATCAATAGTGATAAAAGCTATTTTGATACCAACACATCAGATCACCATCATTTTTATGACGAAGATACTCACGAATTAATTGATTGTGATCAAAATGATATTGATTCTATTAATATTAAAAATAATATCACCGGAAAAAAAATAAACTCAGTTGAAGTTTTAATTAAAGTTGCGAGTGATAATCAAAATCAGAATTAATTCAATTAAATCAATAACTTAAATTATACATTATAATTATTCTAAACTATTGACATTCAGTTTAGAGGCATTATATGTTCTTCATCATTAAATTAAGGAGAATAAAATGTCATTAAAAGGAACAAAGACAAAAGAAAATCTAGAGGCGGCATTTGCAGGTGAAAGCCAAGCAAATAGAAGATATCTTTACTTCGCTCAAAAAGCAGATATCGAAGGATACAACGATGTTGCGTCAGTATTTAGATCAACAGCAGAAGGTGAGACTGGTCATGCGCATGGACACTTAGAGTACTTAGAAGAAGTAGGTGATCCAGCTACAGGTTTGCCAATTGGTGAAACTAAAGCTAACCTAGCTTCAGCAGTACAAGGTGAAACACATGAATATACAGACATGTATCCTGGTATGGCAAAGACAGCTAGAGAAGAAGGTTTTGAAGAAATTGCAGACTGGTTTGAAACTTTAGCTAAAGCTGAAAAATCTCATGCTGGTAAATTCCAAAAAACTTTAGAGTCTATTAGTTAATAAATTTTTTTAGTGGGCATTAATTTGCCCACTAAATACACACAAATAAAATTTCAAATAAAATTATGAGCAAAGAAGGTAGTTTAGATGCCCCTATTCGACACCCGATAGATTTTGAGCATCCTGATTTTTTAAATCCTGAGAAATTAGATGCTGAAATGAGAAGAGCGTTTGATATTTGTCATGGTTGCAGAAGATGCTTTAACTTATGTGATTCATTTCCAAAGTTATTTGACATGATTGATGAATCTAAAAATGAAGATGTTGAAAGTTTAAAAAGTGAACAATTTGAACCAGTAGTAGATGCATGTACTTTATGTGACATGTGTTTTATGACTAAATGCCCGTACGTACCCCCTCATGATTTTGATCTAGACTTTCCTCATTTGATGTTGAGATACAGAACTGCTCAAAAAAAATTAGGAAAATTACCAAGTGTACCAACACAACTAGCCCAAATAGACAGAAATGCAAAAATTGGTGTTATGTTTTCAAGATTGGTTAATTGGGCATCTGATATTAAAAATAAATTTTTAAGAAAAATATTAGAGATTGTTGCAGGGATTGATAAAAGAGTTCAATTACCAAAATATAATTCAGAAACATTTTCAAATTTTTTTAAAAAGAATAAAGACAAAATAAAATTTGAAACCTTAAGCAAAGATAGAAAAGTTGTAATTTATACAACTTGTTTTGTTAATTTTAATAAAAAAAATACAGGAGTTGCAGCTTTAAAAGTTTTAAAGAAGAATGGGGTTGAGGTACAAGAAGCTTATCCAGGCTGTTGTGGTATGCCTTTTTTAGAACAGGCAGATCTTCCTAAAGTAGTTGAACAAGCAAAGAAAGTATCTAAAGATTTATTAGAATGGGTTGATAAAGGTTATAAAGTAATAACCTTAACAGCTAGCTGTGGTTTAATGTTAAAATTTGAATGGCCTCTTTTATTACCTAAGGATGAAAATATAAAAAGATTATCATCAAATGTGATGGATATTGATGAGTATGTTGTTGATATAGCAAACAATGAAGGTTTAGCAGAAGGATTACAAGAAATAGATGGGGGCGTAACAGTCCACAATGCCTGTCATGCAAGAGCTCAAAATATGGGTATTAAATCAAGAGACATGTTGCAACTAATACCAAATGTTAAACTGGATGTTGTAGAAAGATGTGCTGGCCATGGAGGGACTTTTGGAGTGATGAAAAGTACCCACGATTTAGCAAATAAAGTTGGAAGACCAACTGCTAGACAAATTAAAAATAAAAATAACAAATATATGGCATCAGATTGTCCACTTGCAGGCAAACATTTAAAGCAACTAGAGGTGGATACAAACATTTCTAATGATGAGGCGTTACATCCTATCGAATTAATGGCAAAAAGTTATAGATTATGATTATGCCTAGAGAAAAAAAAGAGATCCTAAAAGAAGACATCATGCCTTTAGATGTTTATACAAAAAACAGAAAAGAGCTTAGAAAAAATATTGTTAATTACAAAAAAGATAGAAGAGTCTCACTGGGACCATATGCAACTTTTTATTTTGAAAGCTATGAAACAATGTTGGCACAAGTTCAAGAGATGCTTTACATTGAAAAAGGTGGAGATGAACAATTAAAAGATGAGCTTATTGCCTACAACCCCTTAATACCAAATGGAAAAGAACTAACTGCTACTCTAATGTTTGAAATTGATAACCCAGTTTCAAGATCAGCATTTTTAAGTAAAGTTGGAGGGATTGAGGAAAAAGTTTTTATAAAAATTAACGGAGAGTCAATTAAAGCAATTCCAGAAGAAGATGTTGATAGAACTTCCGCAGAAGGGAAAGCCTCTTCGGTTCAATTTATTCACTTTAAATTTACTGAAGAACAAATTCAAAAGTTCAAATCAGATGGTGTTGAAGTTGAAATTGGAATTGACCACAAAGAGTATTCTCATACGACAAAATTAAGTGCATTAAATTTAAGCTCTTTATCAGCTGATTTTAGTTAATTAAGCCCCATATATCATTGGTTTTTATCCATCCCTCATAATCATCGGATTTGATTTTACACCATTTTTCCTGACATTTATCGACAATCAATAGTCTACCTTTTTCTATTTTGGCTATGGGTTTTGCAAAAGAAGATGGTTTTTTAAATAAAATTTTATTTTGAATTGCAATTACAGAATTATTTTTTTTTAATTGCGAAATGTGTATCCAGCCACTATTATTTTTTAAATCAATTATTCTTCTGAAATTTTCTTTTTTATCTATCTGTTTTAAGGGCAAGTTAATTTTTTTGTAAACATATTTTATATCAGATTCAAAACTAGGTCCATAACGAACATTTACCTTGCTTTTTTTTAAAGAAACATAAGTTTCGTCAGCTATAGAAGTTGATATTAAAATTGTTAAACAGAACAATGAGTAAATAATTTTATACATTAACTACATTTACATTTTTTTTTTTTATTAAATTTTACTTTTCTGAAGTTTAAATTTAGCAAATCTATAATTAAAATATATTCATTTAAATTTTTTCCAATATTTAAAATTTTTTTTAAAATTTCGTTAGCTTGCATACTTCCAATAGTTCCAGCAATAGTGCCAAGTATTCCCTCATA
>JAOJAE010000016.1 GCA_028227525.1 Candidatus Pelagibacter sp.
TTATTAGATGGGAAAGATGATCAGCAGCTAGATATATTTAAAGAAAATATAAACATAAAACTAAATTTTTCTGAAGTTTATATTGATGATGATAATATTGTTAATAATTTAAATGGTAAAATTCGAATTGTAGATAACAAATTAAATCAAGCTAATATATTTGCGGTATTTGATAATGATAATAATTTTAAATTTAAAATAAACACTAAAAATGGTGAAAAAATTACTACTCTATTTTCGTCCAGAGCTGAACCACTTGTAAAAAGATATAAATTCATAAAAGGTTTCGAAGATAGTAATGAAGGATATTTAGATTTTTATTCTTCAAAAAAGAACAATATTTCAAATTCAAAATTGGTTATTGACAATTTTAAAGTCAAAGAAATTCCAGCATTAGCAAAGTTACTGTCACTAGCTTCTCTTCAAGGAATAGCGGATTTATTAACTGGGGAAGGTATTAGGTTTACAGATTTTGAAATGAATTTTACAAATAACGATAAACTTATGACGATTGAAGAATTATATGCAATTGGACCCGCTATATCTATTTTAATTGAAGGTTATATTGAAGAAAATAATTTGATTAGTTTAAAAGGTACATTGGTTCCTGCAACTACAATTAATAGATCCATTGCCTCAATTCCTTTAATTGGAGAATTACTTGTGGGTAAGAAAGTTGGCGAAGGTGTTTTTGGAGTAAGTTTTAAAGTAAAGGGACCACCAAAAAAACTTGAAACAACTGTAAATCCAATAAAAACATTAACCCCAAGATTTATAACTAGAACGCTAGAAAAAATTAAAAAAAACTAATTTAATTCAATTTTTAAATGTCTTTTTTTTCCAATAGAAAGTTTAAGATAGTTTTCGTTAAAAAATTCGTTTGTAATAATTAATTTTTCATCAGATATAACTTTATCGTTAATTTTTATTGCTTTACCTTTAATTAATCTTCTTATCTCACTTTTAGATTTTTCTAATTTAGAAAGAACAATTAGATCAATTATATCTAATTTATCATCAATGTTTTTTGAACTGATCTTGACAGAAGGTAAGCTTGATCCAAGTGAATTACCTGAAAATGCCTCTTTAGCAGCTTGTTCTGAATTTTTAGCAGCATCTTCACCATGAAGCATTGTGGTTGTTTCATTAGCTAAAAGTATTTTTAAATCATTGATATTATCATTTTCAGCTTTCTTAATATCTTCTATTCCAATATCAGTGAAATTTTTTAAAAATTTTACAACGTCTCTATCATCTGTGTTTCTCCAAAATTGCCAATAGTCATAAGCAGATAAAAATTTCTCATCTAACCAAATTGCTCCATTTTCAGATTTTCCCATTTTGGCTCCTGTAGCTAGAGTAATTAAGGGAGTTGTTAAACCATAACTTTGCTTATTTGAATATCTTTTAATAAGCTCTACTCCATTTACAATATTTCCCCATTGATCAGAGCCACCAATTTGTAAAACACAATTTTCTTTTTTGCTTAGTTCTAAAAAATCATAGGCTTGCAAGATCATATAGTTAAATTCCATATAGCTTAAAGATTGTTCTCTATCTAGCCTTAATTTTACACTATCAAAAGTTAACATTCTATTAATTGTGAAATGCTTACCTATGTCTCTTAGAAAAGAGATATAATTTAAATTTTTAAGCCAAGTATAATTATTTACAAATATAGGTTTTGTTTCTGGATTATCGTTATCTAAAAACTTTTTTAGTATATTCTTTATGTTCTTAATATTTTTTTCAATCTCTTCTTCGCTTAATATTTTTCTAGTTTTATCTTTTCCTGAGGGATCACCAATTCTTGTAGTACCTCCACCTAGTAGTACAATAGGTCTATGTCCATTTTTTTGTAATAATCTAAGACACATGATTTGTAATAAGCTACCAACATGTAAGCTTTCTGCAGTACAATCAAATCCGATGTATGCTTTAATTTTTTCCTTATCCATTAAACTGGATAATTCCTCTTCATTTGTGCATTGGTAGAAGAAACCTCTATCTTTAAATTCTTTTAAAAATTTATTCATAAGCTTATAGTTACACAATATACAAATTTTTATTAAAAAGAATATCAATGAAAAATAAATTATATACAGCTATTGGATTAATGAGCGGAACTTCAATGGACGGGGTAGATGTATCATTGATTAGATCAGATGGATTTAATCAATTTACCAATATTTTAGATGAATATTTTGAATATAATGAAAGTTTACACCAGGAACTAATTGAATTAAGAAATTTAATAATAAATATAAATGATTTAGAGCAGCACTCTTCTAGATTAAATGAGCTTGAGAGAGAAATTACTGTATTTCACAGCAAAATAGTCAACGAGATATCAAATAAATATGAAGATCAGATAGATTTTGTTGGTTTTCATGGACAAACAATTTTTCATAGTCCTGAACTAAAAATTTCTAAACAATTAGGAGATGGAAGGCTAATGTCCCAATTAGTTAAAAAAAAAGTTATTTATGATTTTAGACAAGAAGATATGTTGAATAAAGGCCAAGGTGCACCATTAACACCTATTTTTCACAACTTATTATCTAAAAAAATAAATGAAAAACACCAAATAAGCTTTCCTATTTGCTTTCTTAATATAGGTGGAATTTCAAATATCACCAAAATAATTAAAAATGATGAAAATCTAGAAGAAAATTTAGAAGCCTTTGATGCAGGTCCTGGTAATTGTATGATTGACGAGTGGGTCAGAAAAAATTCAAAAAATAATTTTGATGAAAATGGTTCAGTCGCAAAGTCAGGTAAAATTAATCAATTAATATTAAATCAAGTAATTGATAACTTCAAAATAGATAATTTTGATAAATCTTTAGATGTTAAAGATTTTGATATTTCATTTGCAAGAGGGCTATCATTAGAAGATGGTTGTGCAACAATCACTAATTTTACTGCCTACCTTATAGCTAAAGGAATTGAATATGCTAATGGTAGCTATGAAAAACCAATTAAATATTTAGTGTGTGGTGGTGGTAGAAAAAATATTTTTCTAATTCAAAGTGTTAAAGATTATTTAAAAAGTAAAAATAATATAAGTTTAAATTCTATCGATGAGTATAATTTAAATGGAGATTATGTTGAATCTCAGGCATTTGGTTATCTTGCCATAAGATCATATTTAAATTTACCAATTTCATATCCAAAAACTACTGGTTGTGAAATTCCTACTGTAGGTGGTAATTTAGTTAAAAACTTTTAGTATAGAGCTGTTTCTTTTTTTATATATCTATCAAGATTTTTTACCAAAGTCTCCTCTGTTTTAGAAAAAAAATGATTTGCCTCAGGGATAGATTGAAATTCTACCTTAATTCCTTTTTGAGCACTTAATCTTTTATCTAGTTCAGTGATATATTCTAAAGGGACCAACTCATCTTTTTTACCGTATATCATTAGTCCTGATGTTGGACATGGTGATAAAAAAGAAAAATCATAAACATTTGGTTGAGGAGAAATAGCTATGAATCTATTAATCTCTGGCCTTCTCATTAATAGTTGCATAGCAATTAATGAACCAAAAGAAAATCCTGACACCCAACATTGTGAGTTGTCAAAGTTTTCTCTTTCAAGCCAGTCTAATGCAGCAGCTGCATCAGCAAGCTCACCTTGACCATTATCAAATTCACCATCACTTTTACCTACACCTCTAAAATTTACTCTACATACAGAAAAATCATTATCCATAAAAGCATGAAAAGTATCAACAACAACCTTGTTATTCATGGTTCCTCCATACTGAGGGTGAGGTTGTAATACTAGTGCAATTGGTGATGTATTTTTTTTACTTTTATAATATTTAGCTTCAAGTCTTCCAGCAGGACCAGGTATAAAAATTTCTAAAATTTTGTTATCCATATGCGATATTGATTATTATTCTCAAAAAAAAACTACATTTATCACAAGTGAGCGACAATATGTTAGTTTTTTTATACTAATGTATACTTGACCAATTTAGTCAGGTATGTATAAAAAACCACAATTTAAAAGGATAAAATGAAACTAACATCTAAAGGTAGATACGCTGTAATGGCACTAGTAGATCTAGCAAGGTTTGACAGCATCAATCCTGTATCATTAAGAGATATCTCTTTGCGTCAAGGAATTTCTTTAGATTACCTTGAGCAGATTTTCTCAAAACTTAAAAAAAATCAAATTGTTCAAAGTATTAGAGGAACACAAGGTGGATATGTTCTTTCAAAAAAACCAAATGAAATAAAACTTACAAATATTTTTCATGCAGTTGATGAAAAAGTTAAAACTGTACAATGTAAAAAAGAATCTAAAAAGGGTTGTAATGGAAAAGCAACCAAATGTGTCACTCATAATCTTTGGGATGAATTAGAAACTCACATAAATAGTTTTTTTGAAAAAAAAAGCTTAGAAGATTTATTAAAAAATAACACTGAACGAAGAATATAAAATGGATAACAGACAAAAAGAAATTGATAACTTAAAAGATTACAAATATGGTTTTTCAACAGATATTGAGAGCACTAGGGCTCCAAAAGGATTAAATGAAGATGTTATAAAATTTATTTCTAATATCAAAAAAGAACCACAATGGATGCTAGATTTTAGGTTAAAAGCTTTTGAAAGATTTAAACAATTAAAAGAACCAAATTGGCAAAAACCAAAATATCCAAAAATTGATTATCAAGATTTGTATTATTATTCAGCTCCTAAAAGTATGGATGATAAGCCTAAAAGTTTAGATGAATTAGATCCAAAACTTTTAGAAACCTATAAAAAACTTGGCATACCTCTTCAAGAACAAGCAAGATTAAATGGTATTGCTGTAGATGCAGTTTTTGACTCTGTATCTGTTGCAACTACATTTAAAGAAGAATTAACTAAACAAGGAATTATTTTTTGTCCCATATCTGAGGCTATTCAAAAACATCCTGATTTAGTTAAAAAATATTTAGGATCAGTTATTCCAACAACAGACCATTTTTTTGCAACTCTTAACTCTGCGGTATTTACTGATGGTTCATTTGTTTACATTCCCGAAGGAGTAAAATGTCCAATGGAATTATCAACTTATTTTAGAATTAATGCTACAGAAACTGGGCAGTTTGAAAGAACTTTAATTATTGCTGATAAAGGAAGTTATGTAAGTTATTTAGAAGGTTGTACAGCACCTATGAGAGACGAGAATCAATTACATGCTGCAAATGTCGAATTGATTGCACTTGATGATGCTGAAATAAAATATTCAACTGTTCAAAATTGGTATCCAGGTGATAAAGATGGAAAGGGTGGAATATATAACTTTGTAACTAAGCGGGGTCTGTGTAAGGGAAAAAATTCTAAAATTTCATGGACACAAGTAGAAACTGGTTCGGCTATAACATGGAAATATCCAAGTTGTATTTTAAAGGGTGATAATTCAGTTGGAGAATTTTATTCAATTGCAATCACTAACAATCATCAGAAAGCTGACACTGGAACAAAAATGATTCATCTAGGAAAAAACACAAAAAGTAAGATAATTTCTAAGGGTATTTCGGCAGGATTTTCAGATATGATGTATAGAGGACTAGTTGATATCTCATCAAAAGCAGATAATTCTCGTAATTTTACCCAATGTGACTCTCTTTTAATGGGAAACAAATGTGGAGCACACACAATCCCATATATAAAGAATAAAAACCTTAAATCAAACATTGAACACGAGGCAACCACATCAAAGATAAGTGATGAACAGCTGTATTATTGTAATCAAAGAGGGCTAAATCAAGAAGAAGCAGTTAGTTTGATTGTTAATGGATTTTGCAAAGAAGTTTTACAACAGCTTCCTATGGAATTTGCTGTAGAAGCTCAAAAATTAGTTAGCATCAGTTTAGAAGGGAGTGTTGGTTAAATGTTATCGATTGAAAATTTAAAAGCCAAAATTGAGGATAAAGAAATACTAAAAGGTTTAAATTTAAATATAAAACCTGGTGAAGTTCATGCAATTATGGGACCTAACGGTTCTGGTAAAAGCACACTATCAAATATTTTATCTGGAAAAAAAGGTTATGAAATAAATGGAAACGTTACTTTTGAAGGTGAAAATTTATTAGATTTAGAAACTGAAGAAAGAGCCCATAAAGGTATATTTTTAGCTTTTCAGTATCCATTAGAAATCCCAGGAGTTAACACTAATACTTTTTTAAAAACTTCAATTAATGCAATCAAAAAAGCAAGAGGTGAAAAAGAATTAGATGCTATTGAGTTTTTAAAATTGATTAAACAAAAATCAATTGAATTAAAATTTGATGAAAAAATTTTAAGCCGTCAACTAAATGTAGGTTTTTCTGGTGGTGAAAAAAAGAAAAATGAAATTTTACAAATGTCAATTTTAAATCCTAAACTTTCAATATTAGATGAAACAGATTCAGGTTTAGATATTGATGCTCTAAGAATAGTTTCTGAAGGGGTTAATTCTTTAAGAAGTAAAGAAAACTCATTTTTAATAATTACTCACTATCAAAGATTACTTGATTATATAAAACCAGATTTTGTACATGTGCTTAAGAATGGCCAAATAATTAAATCTGGAGACCATGAGTTAGCTAAAGAATTAGAAAAAGTTGGATATGAGGACTTTAATTAATGCAAAGTGAATTAAAATCAAATTTTGAAAAATCATTAAAAGAAGGAAATTTTTCAAGTTCACAAAAAGATATTAAAGAAAAAAACTTTAATAAATTTATAGAACAGGGTTTTCCTAATAAACGAATTGAAGACTGGAAATTTTCAGATTTAAATCAAATTATTTCAACAAACTTTGAAAGCTTAGATTTTTCTAAAAAAGATGATCAATCAAGTATAGATGTAGATTTTATTCATGAATTTGAACACAATAAAATAGTTTTTATTAATGGTAGCGTATCTAAGGTTGATCTTAGTTATGAAAATGAAAATAAAATTACATTAAATCAAGATTATGAATTAGACGAAGATTTGAGTAAAAATGTATTAATTAATTTAAATACTGCCTTTCTTAACAATTGTATTAAAATTACAGTTAATAAGGGTTATAAGTTTCAAAAACCATTGATTTTATACAATTACTTAACATCAGATTTAGATTCTCATGGTTTAAATATGAGATTAGATATTAATCTTGAAGATGATACTTCACTAGATGTTATCAATATTTCAAATGAGAGTTCAAAGAGTAATTTTCTAAATTTTAGACAAAAAATTAATATTGGTAAAAATTCTGTTCTTAAAAATTATAGTTTAGATATTAAACCAACATCAAATATTAAGTATTTATATAAAGATATTAATTTAGATCAAAATAGTCATTTAGAATATTTTATTTTATCTAAAGGTTCAAAATTTGCAAAACACGACATTAATTGCTCTCTAAATAACAATCATGGATCAATAGCCCTTAATGGAATAATTGACCTAGATAATAAAAAACATCATGAGATTAAAACAGTAATTAATCATAATGAGGAAAATTGTAAAAGTTATCAACTAATCAAAAGTGTATTAAGTGAAAACTCTAAAGGAATTTATCAAGGAAAAATTTACGTTAACTCTAAAGCTCAAAAAACAGATGGCTATCAATTAAGTAGAGCCTTGTTACTTAATGATGATGTAGAGTTTAATGCAAAACCAGAATTAGAAATTTATGCTGACGATGTAAAATGCTCACATGGATCAACTTCAGGTAATATTGATGAAAACTCTATTTTTTACTTAATGTCACGAGGTTTAAGTCATGATCAATCAAAAAAATTATTAACAAATGGATTTTTAAACGAAGCTGTTGAAAAAATTACAAATATGGATGTTAAATCTTTAATTAAAAAATTAACCGGTATTCAAGAATGAACATAAATAATATAAAAAAAGAATTTCCAATTTTTGATGAAAAAATTCAAAATAATGACTTAGTATATTTAGATAGTGCTAATTCATCTCAAAAACCAAGAGTTGTAATTGATAGAATTAATGAATTTTATACAAAACAGTTTTCTAATGTGGGAAGGAGTGTTCATTATCTTGCGGTAGCTGCTACAAATTTATATGAAGAAACAAGAAGTTCAGTTCAAAAATATATTAACGCAAAAGATAAAAATGAAATTGTATTTACTAAAGGAGCAACTGAAGCACTTAATCTAGTTGCAAATACCTTGGGTCAAAATTATCTTCAAGAAGAAGATGAGGTACTTATTACAGAATTAGAACATCATTCTAATTATGTTCCATGGCATTTTTTAAGAAAATCAAAAAATATAAAAATAAATTTTGCAGAAGTTAATGCACATGGCGAAATTACAATAGAGGAGATTGAAAAAAAGATAACTCCTAAAACAAAACTAATTTCAATCACACATCTATCAAATGTTACTGGAGCCATTTTACCTATTAAAGAGATAACAGAACTGGCTCATTCTAAAAATATTGTAGTTGTAGTTGATGGTTGTCAGGGTGCACCTCACTTAAGGTTAGATATGCAGGATCTTGATTGTGATTTCTATGCAATTTCGTGCCATAAAATGTATGGACCAACTGGGTTGGGAGTTTTGTACGGAAAGAAAAAATGGTTAGATGAATTGCCACCATATCAAGGAGGCGGTGGAATGATTAAAGAAGTTAAAAAAGATAGAATTTCTTATGGTGATTTACCTAATAAATATGAAGCTGGAACAATGGCTACAGCTCAAGTTATAGCATTTGACCAATCTATTAAATTTTTAGAAAACATTGGTATCGATAATATTATGAAGCATGAAGCAGATTTAGTTGAATATGGTCAAGAACTATTACAAAAAAATAATTCTGTAAAATTAATTGGTAGCCCAAATGATAAAGGTGGAGTTTTATCTTTTACTATAGAAGGTATCCATCCACATGATATTGCAACAATATTAGATGAAGATGGAGTAGCAATAAGAGCAGGACATCATTGCTGTCAAATTCTTCATGATAAATTGAATATTCCTGCTAGCGCAAGAGCTTCTGTTGGAATTTATAATACAAAAGATGATTTAGATAAACTTAATGAATCAATTAATAAATGTAAAAAAATATTTAATTTAAAATGAATTTAAAAGAATTATATCAAGAAATAATACTAGAACACGGTAAGAATCCTAGAAATTTAAAAAAGATTGATGATTTTAATAAAGATTCAAAAGGCAATAATCCTTTATGTGGTGACAATGTTCATGTTTATTTAAAACTCAATGGTCAAAGAATAGTAGAGGATATTTCTTTCGAAGGAAGTGGATGTGCTATTTCAATGGCATCAGCATCTATTATGACTGATTTAATTAAAGGTAAAAATGAGAATGAGGCTAAAGAAATAGTGGAAGATTTCTTAGGAATGATTAAAGAAAACCCTGAATTAAAATCTGAATATTTAAAAGAAGATGAAAAAACAAAATTAATGTGTTTATCTGGTGTAAAGCAATATCCAATGAGAGTTAAATGTGCTACTTTATCATGGCACACTTTAGTTTCGGCATTTGAAAATAAAAAAGAACATGTTAAAACAGAAAATTAAAAGATATGTCTAAAAAAGAACAAATAATTGAAGAGATTAGAAAAATCTATGACCCCGAGCTACCAGTTAATATTTATGAACTGGGTTTAATTTATGATGTTACTGTTGAAAATGATAATTTTGCAAAAATTAAAATGACACTAACAACACCAAACTGTCCTGTTGCAGAAAGCCTTCCTAAAGAAGTTAAAGAGGGAGCAATGCAAGTAGAAGGTATTGACAATGTTGATCTTGAATTAGTTTGGGATCCACCATGGAATAAAGACATGATGTCAGAGGCAGCTAAACTAGAATTAAATTTATAATGAGTCCAATAATTAAATTAAGTGATAACGCAGCATTGAGAATTAAAGAAATTATGTCTAATGCTCAAAAAGACTCATTAGGAGTAAGGGTATCAGTAAAAACAGGTGGTTGTGCAGGAATGTCTTATGTAATGGAATATACAAAAGAAGTTAATCCAAGTGATGAAGTTATTGAAGATAAAGGAGTTAAAGTGTTTGTTGATTCTGCTGCAATAATGTATTTGCTAGGTACTGAGATGGACTACAAAAAAGAGGAATTATCTTCATCATTTGTTTTCAATAATCCCAATGAAACCGAGCGTTGTGGCTGTGGAGAGTCTTTTAAAATAGAGTAGGTTGTATTATCCTGATATTTGCATAGCAGTATTGCGTTTTACGCATAACTGTCATATAAATAACTTATGAATACATTTGAATTTAAAAATCTTGTTAAAAACCTAAAGAATTCTTTAAAACAAAGAACATTTTTTAAAGATCTTCGTAAAGAAGTAGAAACTGGTGCGAACGGCACACAGGACTACGTTGTTAAAAAAGGTGTTAACAAAGATACAGTTGCAACAACTAGACAGTAATTAATTACTAACTACTGTAATACATCTCAAACTCAACTGGATGAGGTGCGTGTTCAAATTTGTGTATTTCTTCAAACTTAAGTGCAATGTAAGCATCTATTTGGTCATCTGTAAATACACCACCTTGAGTTAAAAACTCTCTATCTTTATCTAAACTTTCCATAGCTTCTCTTAGAGAGCCACAGACAGTTGGAATAGCTTTAACTTCTTCTGGAGGTAATTCATATAAATCTTTATCAAATGATTCACCTGGATGAATTTTATTTTTAATTCCATCAAGTCCAGCCATTAGCATTGCAGCAAATGTTAAATAAGGGTTTCCTGAAGCATCTGGGAATCTTATTTCACATCTCGCACCTTTTTTACTTAAAGTAATTGGTATACGACATGATGCAGATCTGTTTCTAGCTGAATATGCAAGAAGCACTGGTGCTTCAAATCCTGGCACTAATCTTTTGTAACTATTTGTAGTAGAGTTTGCAAATGCGTTAATTGCTTTTGCATGTTTTAATATTCCACCAATATAATGAAGTGCTGTTTCAGATAATCCAGCATAAGCATCTCCAGAAAAAACTGGAGTATCACCTTTCCAAATAGATTGGTGAATGTGCATACCTGAACCGTTATCTCCAGCAACAGGTTTAGGCATAAAGGTAGCTGTTTTGCCAAATGAATGTGTAACCATTTGAACAACATATTTATACAATTGAACATTATCTGCTTGATCAACTAAAGTTCCAAAATACATACCTAGCTCATGTTGACTTGGAGCAACTTCATGGTGATGTTTTTCAACTTTAATACCAACTTCTTTTAAGTTTTTAAGGTATTCACCACGCATATCTTGTTCACTATCAACAGGTGGCACTGGAAAGTATCCACCTTTTACTGGAGGTCTATGACCCATGTTTCCATTTTCATAAACTTTTCCAGAGTTGTAAGGACCTTCTTTACTATCAAGAACAAACCCAGTGTTATTTGGATCGTTGCTAATTCTAACATCATCAAAAACAAAAAATTCTGGCTCTGGACCAAAGAAAGCTTTATCTCCAACACCTGATGATTTTAAATATTCCTCAGCTTTTTTAGCAGTTCCTCTTGGGTCTCTTTCATAAGGAGATTTTTTAACAGCATCAAGAATATCACAAAATAAGACAACAGTATTATGAGACGTAAAAGGATCCATTATCATTCTTGAAGTGTCTGGTTTTAAAATCATGTCAGACTCATTGATAGCTTTCCAACCAGCAATTGATGATCCGTCAAAGAACACACCTTCATTTAACATATCTTCATCAACTATAGTTGAGTCCATTGTTAAATGTTGAAGTTTACCTCTTGGGTCAGTAAATCTAAGATCTACAAATTCTGCTTCTTTTTCTTTAATAAATTTTAATACGTTTGCTGCACTCATTTATGTCTCCTTTATAATTTTGTGAGTGATAACTAACAAAATAATCTCTAAAAATATTGCTTATTTAATAAATAACACCTATGCAATTTTCACATAAGTGGTGTATTTATGCAATATTATTAAACAATTATTTTAAATTAAGTGAATCCATTATTAGATAAAGAGCCAGTTAAAAGAGCTCAGAAATCAATCAAGGAATTTGATCCCAATCTCAAAATTATATGTTTAGAGCAAACTGCTCGGACAGCTCAAGATGCAGCTACAGCTTTAGGTTGTAATGTTGGTGCAATAGTTAAAAGTTTACTGTTTAGCACGGGGGATAGTTTTGTGCTTTGTTTAGTTTCCGGGGACCAAAGATGTTCTCTAAATAAATTAAAAAAAATTATAGATGAAAAAGATGTTTCAATGGCAAAACCAGACGATGTTAAAAAAGTAACAGGATACACAATTGGTGGAGTTTCACCTGTAGGACATTTAACTAAAATAAAAATCTTTATTGATAGTAACTTAGAAAGATTTACAAAGGTTTTTGCAGCCGCAGGACATCCAAACTGTGTCTTTGAAATAAGTTTTAATCAATTAACAAATTTAACTTCAGGTGAAATTAGAGAATTAACAGAATGAGACAACCAAAATTAATTGATTATGTTTTATTAACAGTATTGGCTTTAATTTGGGCTTCAGCTTTTTTTAATATTAAAATAGCCACATATTCTTTTGGACCTGTCACAATCGCTTTTTTGAGAGTTTTCTTTGGAGCGATTCCAGTTTTACTTCTTTGTTATTACAAGAATATTAAAATAGAAGCGTTTTCCAAAGATTGGCATTGGTTTGCGATGATAGGATTTATTAATTTAGTATTACCATTTTTCTTGATAGCATATGGAGTTAAATCTGTTCAGAGTAACTTAGCAGCAATATTAATGTCCACCACTCCTTTAAGTTCAACCATATTAGGACATTTTTATACAAAAAATGAAAAATTCAATTTAGTTAAAACATTCGGAATTCTAATTGGTTTTTTAGGAATTGTATTTTTATTTTCTGACAATCTTCTAATTGATGAAAATAATTTTACTTCAGCTTTATTAATTTTATTGGGATCAACTTGCTACGTAATTGGCGGTGTTTTAACTTTAAAAATTAGTAAGAAAAAAAATGAAAATGTAACAGGTTCAATACTAATTTGGGCAATCATAATTTTATTACCTTTAGTAAGTTTTATTGAACAACCCTGGCAGTCTATTCCAAGAACAGATTCTTTAATATCAGTGATATACCTAGGAGTAGTTCCAACAGGTGTTGCGTGGTTGTTAAGGTTTAGAATATTAAAAAATAATGGATTAATCTTTCAATCTCAAGTTTCTTATTTAATACCCATATTTGGAACTATTCTAGGTTATATATTTCTTAAAGAGTTAATAACAATTAAAGTTTTGATATCTTTAATAGCAGTTTGTATTGGTATTTATTTTGTTAAAAAAGCAGATAATAAAAAAACTATTTGAGTTTTGCCATTGCTGCAATATGAGAAGGTCTAGTTTCACAACATCCTCCTAATATAGTAGCGCCATTTTCTTTAAACTTTTTTGCGATTTCTCTAATATTTTCTGGTGTAAAATCATGTCTATGACCAAGGAATTCATTTGGATTTCCTCCAGAATTTTTAAAAAAAGAAGACGTGTAACCATTTTTTGGTTTTGTTGTCATAAATCCATTTAATTTAAAACCAAATGGAACATTTAATTCTTTCATTTCATTCAGATTTTTTTCATAATTTTCAGGAGATACACAAGAAAGCATGACACCCAATAATTGGTCATCAATAATATTTTTAATATCAGAAATTTTTTCACCACTTGGTAAGTTGGTTCCTTCAGATATATGAATACCAATCAGATAAGGTTTTTTAAATTCTTTGATGGCCTTAATTCCACATTTAAACTCTTTAATACTACTCCACACATCAAAGTAAAAAAAATCAACATAATCATTTAATAACCTCGCTTGCTCATTAAAAGTGTTGATAATTTCTTCTTCACTTCTTTCATCCGCTTCATAAGTTAATTCTTGAGGAGGTAATCCACCAGCAATTAAAACATTTGGAAATTCTTTTTTTACTTTATAAGCAATTTCGCCAGCCTTAATATTTAGATATTCAAATTTATCTTCAATATTATTTTCTCGAAGTCTTTTTCGTCTTGTCGTAAAAGTGGTGGTGACAATCACTTCAGCTCCTGCTTTTATAAAATCTCTATGAGTATCTTGAAGTAATTGGTGATAATTTTCATTCAATATTGCGTTAGCACTCCATAGTGTTCCATTCGGTTTCATTCCTCTAGCTAGTAGTTCTTGCCCCATACCACCATCTAATATTCTTGTTTGTTTGAAAAAATTTAGGTCCATCTTATCCTCACTTTTTTAGTGCTTCAGCTTTTGCTAGGTGCACAATATAGTTCAACTACCTTGCTTATTGATTTTATGTGGGAATTTCCTCTTTAGCAGTTAAAGCCCGCAATAGGATCAAATCGGCAATAAAATTATAAAACTTTTAAGGTTAGTTGTAAACTATTTTTTTAAAATAATTTTTGCATTAAAAGAAAAAGATCTACGCTCTCCTTCAATATTAAATGGATAGGCTGTATGCATTAAATAATTTGGAAAGATTAATAAATCTCTGATTTTTGGTATCACATTATAAATACTTTTGCTCAGAAATCCTTTTTGACCATTAATAAAATCAATTGTGCCATTTGTTTTAAGTTTTTTATTTTTAACCATTTTATTATTTGTCATACCTTTTGGCAGTTTTAAATAACCTACACCAGATAAATCACCTTCATGATAGTGTATTGGATTATACTCACCTTTAAATTGTCTAACTATCCAGAAATTTAAGATTTTAATCTCTTTGATGTTTTGAATTTTTTCATTCGAAAGAAATTTATTAATACTATCTTTAAGTTCTTTCTCTAAATTTTTTTTAATAAAATTATTCGAGATCTTTAATTCGTTTTTAATTTGACTTGCTAATTTTGAACTATAATCAATTTTTTTTGAATTAGATTTACTATCAAACTCATTATTTAATTTGTCAGAAAATTTTTTAGAAATTTTAGTTTTTCCGATCGATGGTCCAAAAGGTTTAATGTTTTTCATATTAAGTTTAAATATATTAAAAGATAATTAAATCAAGATTATGGTATCAGTCTTATACCCATTCTTATTGCTACAAAAATAACTAACACAGATGTAATTAATGCAAGCGTTTTGTTGGATAATAATTTTATATTTAGGAAATTTCCAATCTGCCCTCCAGCAAGAACACACAGGAATAAAGGCCAATAGTTTAAAAATTCATCAAACACAATATTTTTTGTAAGTTGACCAATCACACCAAAGATAGAATTAATTAAGATAAATAATGAAGCTGTAGTTGCAATATGTTTTGGATATCCTGCTTTCATTAAAAATAAAATTGGACTTAAAAATATTCCACCACCAATTCCAACAATTCCTGAAATAAACCCAATTATAGAGCCGATAAAAATTGAAACACCTTTTGGAATTGAATTTAATTTAATTTGATCATTGTTAAATGATTTGCTTTCTATCAATAAAAATATTCCAGCAATGGATAAGATAACAAATAATGTTATCTCAAATAATTCCCTTGAGATGGATATTGAAGCTCCAAAAAATGCAAAAGGTATAGATCCCAATAAATAAGGAAAAAGTAATTTAAAATTAAAATTACCAGATCTTACATAATTGATCGAATTTCCTGACACTACAATAATGTTGCAACATAATGCTAATATTGGAATTATGAAAAAAGGGATTTCCCATATCAACATTAAAGCTAGATAAGTTGATCCACCTCCAAAACCAACACTAGAATATAATATTGATGTTATGAGAAAAAATATTGATAATATAATCATACTTAAAAAATTTTTATGAATGTAAATATAGCTTTATTAACTGTAACAGATACCAGAACATTTGATAATGATAAATCTGGAGCAATTCTTGTAGAAAAAATTAAAGAAGCTAGTCATAATTTAATTGATAGAAAAATTTGCAAAGACAATAAAGAAGACATTATCTTAATTTTAAAAGAATGGATTAACAATAAAGACATTGATGTAATAATAACTACTGGAGGAACAGGTCTTACTGGAAGAGACATTACTCCAGAAGCAATAGATGAAATAGCAGATAAACAAATACCAGGTTTTGGTGAAGTTTTTAGAACCATAAGTCTTAAGACAGTAGGTACATCAGCAATACAGTCTAGAGCTTGTGCTGTGTTAGCAAACGGTAAATATGTTTTTGCATTACCAGGATCATCTGGAGGTGTTACCGATGCATGGGATGAAATTTTAAAATATCAGTTAGATATTAATCATAAACCATGTAATTTTGTTGAACTCTTTCCGAGACTTAAAGAAAAATAGTTATTTTTGATATTTTTCTTTCCACTCTGGATAAGGCATTCCATATATACGTTCTCTAGCATCAGGGTCAGATATAGTAATACCTTTTTTTTCAGCTTCCTCTCTATACCATCTAGACAAACAATTTCTGCAAAAGTTAGCTAAATTCATAAGATCTATATTCTGAATATCTTTTCTTTCATCTAAATGATTTAACAATCTTTCAAAAGTAGCTGATTGAATTTCATTTCTTATTTTATCATCCATAATTTGTCTCTCTTTTTTTAATTTTAATTCTTAAGGCAAGCAACACAAGTATTATTATCATGAAAATTAATGGTTTAAAAAAAATTGATTTTGATAACCAAATATAATGAAGAGAGCCAAAGATTGCTATCACATAAACTAATTTATGTAATTTTTTCCAATTATGTTTTAATAATTTCATCATTTTCTGCGATGATGTAATAGCTAAAGGAATCAATAATAACCAAGCTGAAAATCCAATAAAAATATATTTTTTTTTCACAACATCATTAAAAATTGGAGCCCAATCAAATCTGTAATCAATTCCAACATAAGTTAATAAATGAATGGTTGCGTAAAAAAAAACAAATAATCCCAACATTCTTCTAAATTTAATCCACACACCTAAATTGGTTAATCTTTTTAAAGGACTCATAGCAAGTGTTAAGCAAATAAAAATTAATGTCCATTCACCTGTATGATGTGTAATTTCTTTTACTGGTTCAGGTCCTAATTGATTAAAAAAAATCTTATATATAATTATTAAAAATGGAATTAAACTTAAAAAAAATATGCTTGGTTTAAAATATTTTTCCATTAAAAATATTTTTTTAAATCCATCCCACTATATAAGTTTGCAACTTCATCTCCATACCCATTGAACATTAAAGTTTCTACCCTTGGAGCAAAAATATCATTACCAATAACTCTTTCTGTAGCTTGAGACCATCTAGGATGATCGACATTTGGATTTACATTTGAATAAAAGCCATATTCTCTAGGCGAAGCTCTCATCCATGAAGATGTAGGCATTTTCTCAACTAATTTAATTTTAACAATAGCTTTTGCACTTTTGAAACCATATTTCCAAGGAAGAAAAATTCTTAAAGGTGCTCCATTTTGATTAGGAAGTTTTTTATTATACAGGCCTGTAACAACAGTAGTTAAAGGATGCATAGCTTCATCAATTCTTAATCCCTCTTTATAAGGCCATTGCAGCACTGGGTATCTTTGTCCTTTCATTTGATCTGGATCATAAACACTTTCAAATTCTACAAATTTTGCTTTAGAGGTAAGAGTTACTTTTGAAAGAAGTTGATTTAAAGAAAAACCCATCCAAGGTATTACCATCGACCATCCTTCAACGCATCTTAAACGTTGAATTCTTTCCTCAGATATAAATTGTTCTGAAATTTCTTCCATTGAAATATTGATTGGATTTTCAACTTCTCCTTCAATACTAATACTCCAAGGATCTGTTTTAAAATTTTGTGAATTTTTATATGGATCGCTTTTAGATGTACCAAACTCGTAATAATTATTATAGGTAGTAATATCTTTGTAATTAGTAAGCTTGTCTTTTTGTTCGGATCTGGCATTATTAATAAATGAAATTGATGTTAAAGCGATAGATCCAGCACCTAAACCCATTGATTTGATAAAGCTTCTTCTATTTCTATAAATCTTTTCTGGAGTAATTTCTGAATATTTAATTTTTTTCATATTGGATTGGATTTCCTTTTAACCAGTCTGTCTCATTATTTTGATAGTGTTCCTTTTTCCAAATTGGTGATCTTTTTTTTATTTCCTCAATAATATATCTAGACAATATGTAAGCTTCATCACGATGTTTGCAAGCTACAGCAATAATAATACTTATTTCACCAAGATTTAAATAACCTTTTGCATGCTCAATGAATACCGCTTTCTCTCTTATATTTAATTTTTGATAAGCTTCATTATAAATTTCTTCAAAACTTTTTATAACTAGAGAGTCGTGACTATCATAAGTTATCCCAGTTACACTTTTATTGTTATTTTGATTTCTTACTGTTCCTGAAAAAAATATTGATGCACCAAAATCAGAAGATGAAATAAATTGCTCAGCTTTAACAAATGAAAGCTTTTTATCTTTGATATCTATTATTTTTGTATGAAGCATTAACCTCCCCCAATTGGAGGAATAATAGCAATTTTTTCATTATTTGTTATTTTATAATTG
>JAOJAE010000017.1 GCA_028227525.1 Candidatus Pelagibacter sp.
AACTTTGTTTAATAGATTTTTCATTTCTGGCTTCTTCAAACTTATCATCCTTACTTTCTAGAATTTTCTTTTCTTCAATTCTTATTGTTTTATTTGTTGGTTTTATTACAAATATTGCTTCAGCATAAAGTTGGTAACTGGATATTTTACCAGTACCATCTTTAGTCAAAATATTTTTTTCATATTTAGTTTTTACATTTAGAAAAATTTTATTATTATTTTTTTCGCTTTTATATCTATTTAAATTTATTTTTAAAAAATTGTTGAGATCTCTATCCCCTGCAAATTCAATTTGTTCAATCGAAAAATTAATATTATCATTTTTTAAATAAATTGGTGTAAATCCACAATTAGCTAAAAAAAAAATCAGAGTAAGAATTGTAATATTTTTTTTTAACATTTTAATTAGTTATTAAGTTTATTAATTTATTAGGAATAAATATTTTTTTTTGAATATTTCTATCATTTAAAAATGCATTTAATTTATTATCTTCCTTTATTTTTGTGATCAAAGTATTTTCACTAATATCCTTTTTTGTCTCAATAACTTTTCTAGTTTTGCCGTTAATTTGAATAATAAATTTAATATTGTCTTCTATTAAAAAAATCTCATCGACTTCTGGCCAAGATATTTTTTCTTTGATATTTAACATTTCTATACACTCACTTGAAAAATGAGGTAAAATAGGATTAATTGCAATTAAAATTTTTTTATAATTTTCAATTAATTTTTGTTTTTCAATCTTATTTAAAATTATCTTATTCAATGTGCTATAAACCTCATGTAAATTAGCAATTATTTTATTGTAGGAAAAATTTTCAATATTTTGAGTGATTTCTTTAATAAATTTATTTGTTACTTTTTCTAGATCACTATCAAGATTCGATGGATGATTTTTGTCTATTTCTTCAATAAATTTTTGATTTAAAACCCATAACTTTTGAATAAATTTGTATGCTGATTTAATACCTTCATCTGACCATTGAACATCTTTTTCAGGTGGGCTATCTGATAAAATAAATAATCTCACAGAATCTGCTCCATAATTATTTATAATTTTTTCTGGATCAATTGTATTTTTTTTAGATTTAGACATCGACTCTGAGGGGCCAATTTTTACAGGCTCATTGGTACCTTTTATAAATTTTTTTCCATCTATGGTATCCAGCTCATCTGGACTTACCCATTGATTATTTTTGTCTTTATAAGTTTCATGACAAACCATTCCTTGAGTAAATAAACCACTGAAAGGTTCTTTAATATCAAAGGAATTATTTTGATAAGACAATGCGTGCATAAAAAATCTTGAATATAAAAGATGAAGTATAGCATGCTCTACACCACCAATATATTGATCTACTGGCATCCAATATTTAACTTCATCAGCACTAAACCCATATTCTTTATTTTTAGATGAACAAAACCTTAGAAAATACCAAGAAGAGTCTACAAACGTATCAAGGGTATCAGTTTCTCTTGTAAATTTTTTTCCATCAATTGTGATATTTTTCCACTCCAACATTTCATCTAATGGATTTCCTGTTGAATTTAATTGATTAATTTTTGGCAACTCAACAGGCAACATTTCTTTTGGAATTTTAACTGGATTATTATTCTCATCATAAGCAATAGGAATTGGACAACCCCAATATCTTTGACGTGAAATACCCCAATCTTTTAATCTATAATTAGTTTTTTTCTGACCAATATTATTTTCTTCTAGATAGTTTATAGTTTTGTTAATTGATTCTTCGGGAACTTTTAGATCATTTAAAAATTTAGAATTAAATAAATAGCCAGATTCGGTAAAAGCTTTTTTATCAATTGAAAAATCTTTATCTTTTTCAGGTCTAACTACAGGTGTGATTTTTAAATTATATTTATTTGCAAAATCCAAGTCTCTTTGATCATGTGCGGGACAACCAAATACAGCCCCTAATCCATAATCCATTAAAACAAAATTAGCAAAATAAACTGGCACTTTTATTTTTTCATCTAAAGGATTAATTGCTATCAAATCAGTTTTAAATCCAAGTTTTTCAGCTGCGGCTATGGACTCTTCTGTTGTACCTGTTTTAGAGCATTCTTTTTTAAATTTAATAAATTCAGGGTCATTTGAGTAAAATTTGGCAATTGGGTGATCTATTGAAACTGCCAAAAAAGACATACCAAATAAGGTATCTGGCCTGGTGGTATAACACGCAATCTCTTTTATCTGTTTATTTGACTGAATTTGAAATTTTATTTCACAGCCATAAGATTTTCCAATCCAATTTCTCTGCATGATCTTAACTTTATTTGGCCAGTCTTTTAGGTTATTCAAACTTTCTAAAAGCTCTTTAGAAAACTTAGTAATTTTAAAAAACCATTGATTAAGTTTTTTTCTCTCTACAATTGCTCCTGAACGCCAACCCTTACCATCAATAACTTGTTCATTAGCTAAAACTGTTTTGTCTATTGGATCCCAGTTTACATAACTTTCTTTTCTATAGACTAATCCTTTATCATAAAGCTCCAAAAAAAATTCTTGTTGATGTTTGTAGTAATCTGCTGAACAAGTAGAAATTTCTTTATCCCAATCGATAGATAAACCAAGCTTTTTAAGCTGTGTTTTCATCACTGAAATATTTTTTTCTGTCCATGTTTTCGGATCTAATTTATTTTGTCTTGCAGCGTTTTCAGCAGGCATACCAAAAGAGTCCCACCCCATTGGATGAAGTACATTAAAATTTTTTAATGTTTTATATCTCGCCAGCACATCACCAATAGTATAATTTCTGACATGCCCCATATGAATTTTTCCTGAAGGATAAGGAAACATTTCTAAACAATAAAATTTTTTCTTATCTTTTTTTATTCCTGTAGAAAAAACTTTTTTATCTTCCCAGTATTTTTGCCATTTTTCTTCAATTTTTTTGAAATTATATCGGTCCACAGTAGCTTTTATTTGATCGAATTAATTGCTTGTACTTCTTTTGTTGCTTCTATTTTTTCCAAGAGTTGGATTGTTGTAGGGTTTAAAATTTTTTTCTTTTGTTTCCTTTGCATAAAGAACAGCTTTTTTTAATATTTCTTTTTTTAATTCATTTTTTAATTCACCAGATTTTTGAGTTATTTTACAGTTTATCAAATTTTCACATTTTTTATAAAATATCTTTATATCTATCGCATCTGATCTGACCTCATTAGTTAAAAATCTTATACTAATTTTAATTAACTCATTAGAATTTTCATTATCTGAGTACCAATCTGTAATTAAGATACCACCACTATAATTTGCAGTAGCAATTGGCATAAAATCTATTGTATCTAGAGATGCTCTCCAAAGCTCATTTGCAGTTGCAAATTCATAATTTGTCGATCCTTTCTTTGAAAAAGCATCATTTAATCTAAAACCTCTTCCTTCTTCGATATTTTTCCTTACTCTTTCTTCTGGATTATTGGAGATCTTTCTTGCATCAGCGCCTGGAATTTTTCCATTACAAGCACTCAAAAACAAAATAATCAAAAATAAACTTAAATTCGATCTTAAATTAAACATAGTTAAATCAGATAATTAAAAAATTAGTGAACTTTATACATATTAATCAAAAAAACCCAATTAGATAATAAATATGCGGTTTTTAGGTGTTGTAAAAATACAACAATTATTCATTTTCTTTACAAAAACTAATAAAATTAGGCAAATATTGTAAACTCAATGGTATTTAGGGTGTGTTTATTATTAATAATAACAATTAAATACAAAGGAGTAATTAATATGAACAACTTTAAAAAAATAGGTTTAACTGCTTTAGCAGGTTCTCTTATTGCAACTTCAGCATTTGCTGGTTCAATGAGTGTATCTGGTTCAGCGGATATATCTTTAAAAAATCAATCAAACGCAGCATCAGGTAACTCATTCTCATCTGGTGACTCTTTAAACTTTACTGGTTCTGGTGAATTAGATAATGGTTTAACTGTTACATCTAATGTTGAAGTAGATGGTGGTAACTACGATGACAGAAGTATTGTTATCGCAATGCCAGACATGGGAACTTTAACTTTCCAAACAAGTGGAAGCACTGCAATGGGAGCTGTAGGCGATATGTCTCCATCTGCTGCTGACAAATCTTGGGATGTAATAGGTAGCTCAACTGCTGCACCTGCTTTAGGTCAAGCACTTAAAGCAACTGATATTGGTGGTTATGGATCTGCTAATGAGTTCAAATATGTAGCACCAGAATTAGTAGAAGGTTTAGGTGCAACTATATCTTACACTCCATCAGGAACTGCTAGACCAGACGGTACAACATCTTTTGCTTTATCATACACTGGAGTTGAAGGTTTAACTCTTGGTTATGCTGAAGAGGATAACGGATTAGCTGGTACGTCTAAAATAGACGCTAACACTATGTATGCTACGTATGCATTTGGTTCGTTTACTGTTGGTGTGCAATCTTCAGAAGCTGACGGTGGAACAGCTGCTGCTGATGATGAGTTCTCATCTCATGGTATTACTTACCAAGTAAGTGATGATCTAACAATCGGTTACCATGCATCTGAGTACCAGTTTGGTGATCAAACAGCAGATCAAGAATCTAAATCAATGCAAGTTTCATACACAACAGGTGGTATGTCTATCGTAGCTCAGTCAGTATCTATGGATAACGTAGGTGGTTCAACTGCAGCAAGAGACGATGTTGATGGTTACAAAGTAGCTGTTACATTTGCATTCTAATTTAGTTTAGATACAAAATATATAAAAGGGCCCCTTTTTAGGGGCCTTTTTTTTATTCAAAATAAGATATTCCAGCAAAATCAGAATAATTTAAAAGAGATAGTTTATTTTCATTTTTCATTGAAACTCCACCAAGAATCACAATATTTTTTACAGTTAGTTTAGATAATAATTTAAATTTATTTATTCCTAAAAAGTTTTTATTTTTTTTAAATAATGAAGATAAAAAAATTTTTTCAACATTTTGATTTTCTTTTACTCTAATTTCTTTAAGATTGTGTGCAGATCCTAAAATTTTAAATTTTTTTTTATAAGAATATGACAAATGTTTTAAGCATTTATTAAAAGCCGGAATATATACGCCGTCTAAATCGAGCTTAATTGCTAACTTAACATCATTTGATAAATAAAATTTAATAGATTTTTTTTTACAATATTTCTTAATTTTTAAAATGAGAGTTTGGTCAGCAGATTTTTTAGAATAGTTTCTGTAAATTACTGCGGTTTGCTTGTCTTGTTTATCAATATTATTTGTATCAAATTTATTAATAAAGTAATATTTTCTAATCATATTTGTATGCATCATACCGTTAAAAATTTATTAGACATTGAAAATAATATTAAGACCCATCTTAATGAATTAAATGTCAATAATAACCCTAAAATTGTTGCTGTATCAAAGACTTTTAAGATTGATAAAATATTACCTCTTATAGAGCATGGCCATATAGATTATGGTGAAAATAAAGTTCAGGAAGCGGTTGAAAAATGGACAGAGATTAAAAAAAAAAATTTGAAAGTAAGATTACACATGATTGGCAAATTACAGACTAATAAAGTTAAATTTGCAGTTCAAATATTTGATTATATTCATTCAGTAGATAGTGAAAAACTTGCAAAAAAAATAGCAGATGAACAAAATAAAATTAATAGAAAAATTAAAATATTTTTACAGGTTAATATTGGTAATGAATATCAAAAATCAGGCATTAATAAAAATAATGTTCAAAAGTTAGTTTATTACTGTAAAGAAATTGGTTTAGATTTAATTGGCTTGATGTGTATTCCACCGATTAATATTGATCCAGAGAATTACTTTGGTGAGATGAATAAATTAAACAAATCTTTAGATCTTCCAGAATTAAGTATGGGCATGTCCTCAGATTTTCTTATAGCTGCTAAATATTTTTCAACATATGTTAGAATTGGATCTAGTATTTTTGGCAAGAGATCTTAAAAAATTTTTATTTTCGTTTTTTTTGTAATTAATTTAAGCATAATTAAAAAATCTTTTTCCTTTAATGCAATGCACCCTGCTGTAGGTTTGTAATCTTTAGTTAGATGAATAAAAATACAACTTCCTTTACCAGTGACTGGTTTTTTGAAGTTGTACTTAATTGGAATTAGAAAATCATATTTATTATCTTTTCTTTTCAATTTCTCATGATTGATTTTTTTTTCTATTTTAAGAATTTTGTTATATTTTTTTGGAAAATGTAAGTCATCACACCAACCCATATCTTTTTTGATTTCAATACATTTTAGTAAAGTTAATGGTTTTGCTAAACGATCTTTTCTGAAATAAAGATTTTCGACTTGAAATGTTCCTTTTGGAGTTTTTTTATCTCCCTCTTTTTTATACTTCGTTGAGCCATTTTTCCCAATACAACACCTAAATTTAAATTCATCTATTTCAAGTGTGTGTTTATTTTTCACAAAAATTGTCATATTCTCTTTCTGTGGGTATTCAGAATTTAATTATATATAAATTTACTTCATTATATCATATCTTAGAAGAGCTTGATTTAGATTTGAATTTTAGGATTAGTTTTATTGATAATGAAAATTCTTTAAATAATGAGGTAAAAAAATATAATAATTATTTAATTATATCTAACAAAAAGTATCCAGACATTAATAATCAATTTATTTTAGACAATTCACCTATTAATATTTTCAAATTAATAGAAAAAATAAATATTCAATTTTTAAAACTTCAATTTAACAGCCAATCTTCTGTAAAAGTAAAGGATTATACAATAGATTTAAATTCAAGAGAGATGTTAATAAATAATACTAAGCTTAAATTGACCGAAAAAGAAATTAATACAATTATCTATTTATCTAAATCAAGCCAACCAGTTAGTATAAATGAATTGCAAAAAAAAGTATGGAGCTATCAATCTGATATGGAAACACATACTGTTGAGACTCATATCTATCGATTAAGAAAAAAAATTTCAAACATTTTTAAAGACGAAGAATTTATTATTAGTAAAAAAAATGGCTATCAAATTAAATAAAAAAAATCCACTAGCTAAAGATCTATTTACCAAAAGATATAAACCAAAAGTAGTAAAGCCTAAAAAGGGTAAGGGAAGTTTTAGCAGGAAGAAAAGTTAGCCTTAAAGTCTTGCTCCAATTTGTTGTATTATTTTTGAAGACATCTCAGTTCCTTTTTCCAAACACTTTTTTATTGATAGTTTATTAATGTATCCATGTAAAAACCCAGCAGCAAAGAGGTCCCCAGCACCCGTAAGGTCTACTATTTTTAAATCTTTTTGTATGCCAATTTCAACAACTTCTTCTCCATTAATAGCAAGAGCACCATTCTCACCTCTAGTAATAATCATTAACTTATTAAGTCGTTTTGAAAAGTTTATAACTTCTTCAAAATTTTTTGCTTCAATTAAGGAAGTAATTTCTTGTTCATTGGCAAAAGTTATGTTCAGTTTATTTTTTACTAAATCTAAAAAATGAGGTTTATGTCGGTCAACACAAAATTGGTCAGATAGTGACATAGCTACTTTATTTGCACTATTAATAGCTTTATCAAATGCTTTCTTAGGCTCTCCTTCATCCCACAAGTATCCCTCTAAAAATATTATTTCACTCTTTCTAATTACATCCGAGTCAACATCATTTTCATTAATTTTTCCTGCAGTTCCTAGAAATGTGCACATTGTTCTTTCAGAGTCTGGAGTGATTAATATTAAACAAGTACCTGTTGGCAATTCTTCTTTACTTTTAGAGTAAAAGTACTCTACGTTTTCTTTTTTTAGTCCTTCTTCATATTTAATTCCAAATTCATCATCAGAAATTTTTCCAATAAAACCTACTTTGTCGCCAAGTTGAGATAATCCAACTATAGAATTTGCAACCGATCCTCCAGAAACAGTTTTTTCAATTTTAAGATTTATTAATAAATTTTTGAATTCATTTTCATCAAAAAATAGTTTCATTGTGCTCTTTGTAAGATTGTTTCGTTCAATAAAATTTTCATCAACTTTACAAATAACGTCTACTATTGCATTTCCTATTCCTAAAATTTTCATATTATGCTTTTTGGGTAATAACAGGTTTTTTTCTATTTGGGTAGCACGTAGTGCATATTTTGCAAGTTAAACCATAGCAATCTCTTGCTTTACAATATTCTCTCCCATAAAAAATTATTTGTAAATGTAACTTTGACCAGGTTTTTTTAGGAAATATTCTTTTTAAATCTTTTTCAGTTTGAACCACATTTTGTCCATTTGTTAATCCCCATCGTTGTGCAAGTCTATGAATATGGGTATCAACTGCAAAAGCTGGATATCCAAATCCTTGAGACATTACGACACTAGCAGTTTTATGGCCTACACCAGGTAATTTTTCCAGTTCTTCAAAAGTTTTAGGCACTTTTCCGTCGTGTTTTTCTAAAACTTGTTTTGACATCAAGAAAATACTTTTTGCTTTAATTCTAAAAATACCAATTTTTTTTATTAATTTTTCAATTTTTTTTCTTCCTAATTTTACAAAGTGTTCTGGTTTAAAGTATTTTGGATATATATTTTTTGTTACATTATTAACATTTACATCGGTACATTGTGCAGAAAGCAGTACAGAAATTAAAAGAGTAAAAGTATTTTTACTTTTAAGAGGAACAGTTACTTTAGGATAAATTTTATTTAGAGTGTTAATGATAATTTTTGCTTTTTGCTTTTCATTCATTATGAAAAGTTAAGCAAATCTCTCATAGAATATAAACCTGGTTTCTTTTTCATTAACCATTTGGAGGCAGTTAGAGCTCCATCTGAGTAAAGCGCTCTATCAAAAGCTTCGTGGTTTAATGTAATTATTTCTTTTCCACTTGAGAATTTCACTTCGTGTTCACCTATAATTTTGCCTTTTCTAATTGAATTAAAATTAATTTTTTCTCCATAAGGAAAAGATTTTTTATTTAAAAATTTTTTACCAATTAAATTATATAAATTTTTATTTTTTCCATCTGCTATTCCTTTACCAAGCATTAACGCAGTACCAGATGGATAGTCTTTTTTATGTTTATGATGTACTTCAAATATTTTACTTAAATATTCATCATTTAGTGATTTTGATGCAATTTCAGTTAAATACATTAATAAATTTACACCTAAGCTCATGTTGCCAGCTTTTAAAATAGGTATCTTTTTTGAATATTTTTTAATTTGATTTTCTTGGCTCCTAGTAAATCCTGTAGTACCAATTACTACTTTTTTCTTTAGTTTTGATGCTATTTTTAGTATTTCAAGCGTGCAATTTGGTACTGTAAAATCAATAATTATGTCGGTTTTTTGAAAGGCCTTATCAGAATTTAATTCAGGTTTAATTCCATTAAATTTTTTATTTACTGGTCTATTCTCTGTAAGTGCAACTAATTTAAAATTTTTACTTTTCTTTGAAGATTGGATGAGTTGTTGACCCATCCGTCCCATGCATCCTGAAATCGCTAAATTAATATTTTTCATTTGTAAATATTAACTCTTTTTGGGAGATTAGTCTTTTAGTTTTTCCAGAAATCTTTTGCTTTTTGAAAAAATTTTTTTATGCTTGGATTTGATTTATCGTTTTCAATTTCTCTAAACTGCTCTAGTAATTCTTTTTGTTTTTTATTTAAATATACAGGCACTTCAGTTTTCACTTGAACGTATAAATCACCAAAATCGCCTCTTCTCATAAAAGGCATTCCTTTACCTTTTAACCTGAATTGTTTACCATTTTGAGTTCCATCAGGAATTTTTATTTTAGCTTTGCCTCCATCAATAGTGGGAATTTCAATGGTAGTACCTAATGCAGCATCTGCAAGAGAAAGTGGAAATTCAAAAAATAGATTCTCATCAGATCTTTTAAATAAGTCGTGAGAATGAACGTTAATAAATAGATATAGGTCACCCGTTGCTCCGCCTCTGCTACCAGCTTCCCCTTTGCCTGCCAATCTAATTCTTGTTCCATCATCCACACCTTTTGGAATTGTTACAGATATTTTTTTAGATGCTTGTTTTTTTCCTTGGCCATTGCAATCATTACAAGGATTAGTTATTTCTTCCCCATTACCATTACATTGTGGACATGTTTGTTGTACTGTAAAAAAGCCTTGATTAGATCTTATTTTTCCGTTTCCACCACAGTAAGTGCATCTATCAGGCGAGTGACCAGGTTTAGATCCATTTCCTTTACATGTATTACATTTTTCTGTTGTTGAAAATTTAATATCTTGCTTTTTACCTTGGTAAGCATCTTCAAGTGTGATTGACAAATCGTACCTTAGATCTGAACCTCTATTATTAGAACTTCTATTTCTTGATCGTCCACCACCACCAAAATCTCCAAAAAAATCTTCAAAAATGTCTGAAAAATCTGCTCCACCAAATCCTCCAAAACCACTACCTTGTCTTCCGCCACCATTTTCAAAAGCTGCATGACCAAAGTTGTCATAATTCTGTTTTTTTTCTTTATCTGAGAGAATTCCGTAAGCTTCACTGGCTTCCTTAAACTTGTCTTCTGCAACTTTGTCTCCAGGATTTTTATCAGGATGGTATTTGACAGCAAGTTTTCTGTAAGCTGATTTTAGCTCATCTGGTGATGCGCTTTTTCCAACACCCAAAACATCATAAAAATCTCTTTTAGCCATATGTTACTTTGAGATAATAGTTGTTGAAAGTTTTAAGCGCTTTTTTCTTTATCTTCTTCTTTATTTTCTTCTTTTACTTCCTCAAAATCTGCATCAACTACGTTATCGTCTTTTTTTCCTTCATCATTATTCGTACTGTTATCAGGTGAATCTGGTTTTTTCTCTTGAGTTTTATATATAGCTTCACCTAATTTCATTGATGCTTGAACTAACGTTTCTGTTTTTTTCTTAATATCTTCATTGTCAGTTCCTTTAAGAGCTTCTTTTAAACTAGATGATGCATCTTCTATTGCTTTTTTTTCTGCATCAGTAATTTTAGATCCATGCTCTTTAAGATTTTTTTCTGTAGAATGAATTAAAGTATCAGCCTGATTTCTTGTATCTACAGACTCTCTTTTCTTTTTATCTTCTTCTTTGTTAGATTCTGCGTCTTTGACCATTTTTTCAATCTCTTCTTCACTTAATCCACCAGAAGCTTGAATTTGAATTTTTTGTTCTTTACCAGTTCCTTTGTCTTTTGCTGAAACACTGACTATACCATTAGCATCAATATCAAAAGTTACTTCAATTTGAGGAACTCCTCTTGGTGCTGGAGCGATACCGACTAATTCAAAGTTTCCTAGCATTTTATTGTCAGTTGCCATTTCTCTTTCACCCTGAAGTACTCTTATAGAAACTGCTGGCTGATTGTCTTCTGCTGTAGAAAATACTTGGCTTTTTTTTGTTGGTATTGTTGTGTTTTTTTCAATTAGCTTAGTTGATACTCCGCCTAGAGTTTCAATACCTAGGGATAAAGGTGTAACATCTAAAAGAAGTACATCTTTTACATCTCCTTGCAGTACCCCTGCTTGAATGGCTGCACCCATAGCAACAACTTCATCTGGATTAACACTTTTGTTTGGGTCTTTTCCAAAAAAGTTTTTAACTTCTGCTAAAACTTTAGGCATCCTTGTCATTCCACCAACCATAACAATTTCATCTATGTCACTTGCTGATATACCAGCATCACTTAATGCAGTTTTGCAAGGTGGTAATGTTCTGGCGATTAAATCTTCAACAAGAGCCTCAAGTTTTGCTCTAGTCATTTTTAAATTAATATGTTTTGGCCCAGTTTTGTCAGCAGTAATAAATGGTAAATTAATGTCCGTTTGTTCTGCTGATGATAGTTCAATCTTAGCTTTTTCAGCAGCTTCTTTTAATCTTTGAAGAGCTAATTTATCTGATGTCAGGTCAATCCCATTATCTTTTTTAAACTCAGCGATTAAGTAGTCAACAATTGTATTATCAAAGTCTTCACCACCTAAAAAAGTATCTCCATTAGTTGACTTAACTTCAAATACACCATCGCCTAGTTCAAGTATAGAAACATCAAATGTTCCTCCACCTAAATCATATACTGCAATTTTTTTATTCTGTTTTTTATCTAAACCATAGGCCAATGATGCTGCAGTAGGTTCATTAATAATTCTTAAAACTTCTAGACCTGCAATTTTACCAGCATCTTTGGTTGCTTGTCTTTGCGCATCATTAAAGTATGCAGGAACTGTTATTACTGCTTTAGTTACTTCTTGACCCAAATATTTCTCAGCAGTTTCTTTCATTTTTTGAAGAATAAAAGCAGAAATTTGTGAAGGTGAATATTTTTCTCCTTTTGCTTCAATCCAAGCATCACCTTTTTCAGAATTAACTATTTTAAAAGGAGCTGCGGCTATATCTTTTTTTACAGTCTCGTCTTCAAAATTTCTTCCAATAAGTCTTTTAACAGCAAAAATTGTATTTTCAGGATTTGTTACAGCTTGTCTTTTTGCAGGTTGGCCGACTAGTTTTTCCCCATCATCAGTGAAAGCTACCACTGAAGGAGTTGTTCTTGCACCCTCAGCATTTTCTAATACTTTAGGTTGGCTTCCTTCCATAATTGATACGCATGAGTTCGTTGTACCAAGATCTATCCCAATAATTTTGCTCATAATTTAAATTCTCTCTTTCATATATGTGTTAATATTAATTCTACAAGTTCAACAAATGCAATTATTTGTCTAAATTCTCCTTATTTTCCTCACTTTTATCATCTTTATTTTCTGTTTTTTTAGATACACCAACTAAAGATGGTCTAAGTAATCTGTCTTTTATCATAAAACCCTTCTGAACTTCTTGAACGATAGTTCCAGGTTCTTTTTGATCATCTTCAATTTCCATCATTGCTTGATGTAAATTTGGATCTAATTTTTTATTAAGACAATCAATTGGTTTGATATTATTTTTAGTGAAAATAGAGATTAAATCTTTATTAATTATATCAAAATGTTCTAGGGTTTTTTTTAATGCCTCAGTATCCTTTAGGGCTTCATCGCTCTCTAAAATTAATTTCGATCTTGCAAGGTTGTCTATTAAATTTAAAGCCTCTTTTGCAAATGCAAAGCCCCCGTAATCAAATGCATCATCTTTTTCTTTTTCAAACCTTCTTCTCTGGTTTTCCATTTCAGCAAAAGTTCTTGCTAATTTATCTTCTAATTCTTTTATTTTTTCTTCAGGGGATAATTCTACTTTTTCTTCTACTTCTTTAATTTCTTCTTGTTTATCATCTGGTTGTTTATCAACCTCAATTTCTTCATTTGAAGTTTCAGCTTTAGTATTTTCTTGATTTGGGTTTTCCTCTTTTTCCATGACAGCATATATGGTAAGAAATCTCAAAATTGCTAGGTATTTATGAAAAAAATCTCAAAACTGCTTATAGGCACAAATAACAAGGGAAAATATAAAGAAATTACAGATTTATTGCCAAAATACATCAAAACGCACTCAACATCTGAATTTAAACTTAAAAGTCCGAGAGAAGATGGGCTGACATTCACAGAAAACTCAATCATAAAATCTAAACATTTTTCAAAAAAAACAAAATTAATTTGTCTTGCTGATGACTCAGGTCTTGAAATTGATATTTTAGATAAAAGACCAGGAATTTATTCAGCTAGATGGGGTGGAAAAAAGGGTAATTTTAAAAAAGCGATAAATAGAGTGTATAAAGAATTGTCAAAAAAAGACAAAAACTGGAAAAATAAGAAAGTTAAAGCTCGATTTATTTGCTCATTATCAATTTGTTATTTAGATAAAAAAATAGCATCAGTTTTAGGTAAGGTTGAGGGTTATATTTCATCAAAACCAAAAGGGGAAAATGGTTTTGGTTATGATCCAATTTTTATTCCTAAAAATAAAAGAAAAACTTTTGGTGAAATGAGCTCTTTACAAAAATATAAAATTGATCACCGTTTTGCTGCATTTAAGAAAATTAGAAAATTTCTATAATTTTTTTATCCTCAATTTTATAAAAGTTTAATCTATGATTGATTTTATTATTCTTAATATCAAAAATACCTATCTTTCCCTTAAAAGAATTTTTCTTTTTGAAAAGTTTATTTAAATTAGAGAGATTAGTTTTTAATGACAGATAATAAACAAGCCCCACAAGATCGTAACTTAATAAAGCTAAATGTGAAGGGTTTTCATTAAACTCTTTAAAAAACTTATCTTTATAATTTTCAAAATTATTTTTATTTATTGAGGGGAAATATAAAGGTTGAATATCTACTTCATTTAATAAACTTTTATCAAACCATTGATTTAAAGTAATAAAATACTTATTTTCAGGAGAAACGTCCGTGTATAAAAGAGATGTGGTAACACTTTTCAAGCTTTCATCAAAATCTGCAATAACAACTGCATCAAAATTTAAACCTCCCAATGTATATCTTTGTTCAAGTTTTTTAATTCTCTTTTCCTTGTTTGGTTGATTAGATTTTTTTAATCTTAAAATTTCATCTTCTAAGTTTTGTTTTCTAATCCTATAATTTGTGATTTCTTCAATTTGTTTTGTTAATTTTGTTGGTTCTGTACTGTACTCAAAATTTTTAAATATTTTTATCCTTGAGTCTTTAATTCCCTTTTTAACTTCAAATTCATAATCCTGTATTGGTGTTAAAAAAATTGTTTTATTTATATTGTTTGTCTCCAGAAATTTTTTAATAGTATTCATTTGAGAAGTAGAATTTATTCCAGCAGAAATTACATTTTTTGGAAGGTCTAGAGTTTTATTTGTTAAAGATAAAAAAGTGATATCTTTAATTTCATCTAAATATGTTATGCTTTCATAAAAAATAGGACCTATTACAATTCTTACACCCATTTGTTTTAATTCAAATGCTGATTTAAGTGCTTTATTTGCCTTAGAGCCCGTATCTTTAGGAATAATTTCTATATAATTATTATTAATATCTTTCACAGCTAATCTAACAGCTTTAATAATTGATTGTCCCAGCTCTTTATTAGGACCCGTCAAAGGAACCATTAAGCCAATCTGAATTTTTTCTGAGGCTTTTGTAGAAAATGAAATTAATAATGAAAAATTTAATATTAATAAAAAAATAATTTTAATATATTTGCTCATTTTAATGTTAGTATAATATTCTTTAAGCTTAATTATGATCATTAAATCACAATCTCAAATAAAAAATAATGAAAATGGTCTTTATTTAGTGTCAACACCTATTGGTAATTTAAAAGATATTACTCTAAGAGCCATAGAAACATTAAAAAAATCTACCTATATTCTTTGTGAAGATACAAGAGTTTCGAGAAATTTATTAGATAGATATGAAATTAAATCACGCTTGATTTCAAATCATAAATTTAATGAGTCAAAAAATTTGAATAAGGTTTTAGAGCTTTTAAAATCTGGAAAAACGATTTCATTAATTTCTGATGCTGGAACGCCAAGCATTTCTGATCCTGGTTCAATATTGGTGAATGAGTGCATAAAAAATAATATTAAAATTATTCCTATCCCAGGACCCTCAGCAGTTGCAACGGCAGTTTCGATTAGTGGTTTTTCTGAAAAATTTATTTTTTATGGTTTTTTGCCTGAAAAAAAACAACTTTTAATAAATATTTTCAATAAGATTTCAAAATCTGGTGAA
>JAOJAE010000018.1 GCA_028227525.1 Candidatus Pelagibacter sp.
GCTAACTGAAAACTTTAGCTCTAAAATAAAATTAAACTACAAACATGACGAAAGTTTAATAGGAGGTTTAATAGTACAAGTTGGTAGTACTATGGTGGATACCTCAATTAAAAATAAATTACAACAAATCGAAAACAGAATGGTAGAGGCATAAATGGAAATAAATCCTTCAGAAGTAACAAAAATACTTAAAGAACAAATTAAAAATTTTGGTGATAAAGCAGAAGTAACTGAGGTTGGTCAAGTTTTATCAGTAGGAGATGGTATAGCTAGAATTTATGGTCTTGATAATGTTCAGGCTGGAGAGATGGTTGAATTTGCAGATGGATCTAAAGGTATGGCCTTAAACTTAGAAAGTGAAAACGTTGGGGTAGTAATTTTTGGAGACGATAGAAATATTAAAGAAGGTGATACTGTCAAAAGAACTGGAAACATTGTTGATACTCCAGTTGGAAAAGAATTATTAGGTAGAGTTGTTGATGGATTAGGAAATCCAATTGATGGTAAGGGACCTTTAGATAAAAGTGTTAAAAAAAGTAGGGTAGAAGTTAAAGCTCCAGGAATTATTCCAAGACAATCAGTTAGTGAGCCTATGCAAACTGGTCTAAAATCTATTGATAGTCTGGTTCCAGTCGGAAGAGGCCAGCGTGAATTAATTATTGGTGATAGACAAACAGGTAAAACTGCAGTTGCGATTGATGCGATTATAAACCAAAAGAAAATAAATGAATCTGGTGATGAAAAACAAAAACTTTATTGTATTTATGTTGCTATCGGTCAAAAAAGATCAACTGTAAGACAAATTCAAAAAACATTAGAAGAGGCTGGGGCAATGGAATATACAACTATCGTTGCAGCAACTGCGTCTGACTCTGCACCACTTCAGTTTTTAGCACCTTATACTGGTTGTACCATGGGTGAATATTTTAGAGATAATGGAATGCATGGATTAATTATTTATGATGATTTATCTAAGCAGGCTGTTGCTTATAGACAAATGTCTCTATTATTAAGAAGACCTCCAGGGCGTGAAGCTTATCCTGGTGATGTATTCTATCTACATAGTAGACTATTAGAAAGAGCAGCTAAGTTAAGTGATGAACATGGTGGAGGTTCTTTAACAGCACTTCCAATTATTGAAACACAAGGTGGTGACGTATCAGCGTTTATTCCAACTAACGTAATTTCAATTACAGATGGTCAAATTTTTTTAGAAACTGAACTTTTTAACCAAGGGATTAGACCTGCAATTAACGTAGGTTTATCTGTTTCCAGGGTTGGTTCTTCAGCACAAACAAAAGCGATGAAAAAAGTTTCTGGATCAATGAAATTGGAATTAGCACAGTACAGAGAGATGGCTGCTTTTGCTCAATTTGGTTCTGATTTAGATGCATCAACACAGCAACTTTTAAATAGAGGTTCTAAATTAACTGAACTTCTTAAACAAAAACAATATTCACCAATGACAGTAGCAGAGCAAGTAATATCAGTCTTCTGTGGAGTAAAAGGTTACTTGGATGATATTGAATTAAAAGACATTGCTGAGTTTGAAAACAAAATCATTGAAAAATGTAAGTCTGATAAACCTGAGATAATTGAGTCAATTCAAAGTTCAGGTAAACTTGAAGATGATAAGGAAAAATTACTAATTGAAGTAATTACTCAATTAAAGGAAAACTTTAAATCTTAATTTATTATGGCAAGTTTAGACGACCTTAAAAAAAGAATAGCTAGTGTAAAATCTACACAGAAAATTACAAAAGCTATGAAGATGGTAGCTGCAGCAAAGCTGAGAAGAGCACAAGAAAGTGCAGAAAAGGGAAGACCATATTCTGAAAAAATGAATAATGTTATTTTAAACCTTTCAAGTGGGATCTCAGATAAAGAAAACGCACCAAAATTATTATCTGGATCAGGTAGTGATAAAGTTCATCTTTGTGTTGTAATGACATCTGACAGAGGTTTGTGTGGTGGATTTAATTCAAATATAATTAAAAAAGCCAAAAGTTATTTTGCTAAACTTTCAGAAGAAGGAAAAGAGTTAAAGATCATAACTGTTGGTTCAAAAGGTAACGATCAGCTTAAAAGAGCTTATGGTGATAAAATAATTTCAAATATTTCATTTAAAGAGTCAAAACATGCAAATTATTTTGATGCTGAAAAAGTAGGGAAAATGGTCATTGAAAAATTTGAATCTGAAGAGTTTGATGTTTGCACAATTTTTTACAACCAATTTAAAAATGTAATAACTCAAATTCCTCAAGCACAACAAATAATCCCTTTGAATGTTGAGAGTTCTGAGGATGATAAATCTGAGGACAGTTATGAGTTTGAACCAGATGAAGATGAAATTTTAAGCAATTTATTGCCAAAAAATATTTCAACACAAATATTTAAGGCAATGTTAGAGAATTCAGCTAGTGAACAGGGCTCAAGAATGAGTGCAATGGATAATGCAACCCGAAACGCAGGTGAAATGGTTGACAAGCTTACTATTGAGTATAATAGAAGTCGTCAGGCAGCAATTACTAAAGAACTAATAGAAATCATATCAGGAGCAGAGAGTTTATAATTATGAGCAAAGGAATAATTACACAAGTTATTGGAGCGGTAGTAGACGTAAAATTTGATGGAGATCTTCCAAATATTTTAACAGCCTTAGAATGTAAAAATGGTGACAACAGACTAGTATTAGAGGTTGCTCAGCATTTAGGAGAGTCTACTGTTAGAACTATTGCAATGGATGCTACTGAAGGATTAAAAAGAGGTGATGAAGTCACGGATACTAATGCACCTATCCAAGTACCTGTTGGACCTGAAACATTGGGAAGAATTATCAATGTAATTGGAGAGCCTATTGATGAAAGAGGTGAAGTTAAGACAAAAGAAACTTGGCCGATACATAGAGCAGCTCCAGAATTTAATGAGCAATCAACAGAAACAGAAATATTAGTTACAGGTATTAAAGTAATTGATCTACTTGCTCCATATGCAAAAGGTGGAAAAATTGGTTTATTCGGTGGAGCTGGAGTAGGAAAAACAGTTTTGATTATGGAATTAATTAACAACGTTGCAAAAGCACATGGTGGTTTTTCAGTTTTTGCTGGTGTTGGAGAGAGAACTAGAGAAGGAAATGATTTGTATCATGAGATGATAGACTCGGGTGTAATTAAAAAAGAAGGACCAGGATCTAAAGCTGCGCTAGTTTATGGACAAATGAACGAGCCTCCAGGAGCTAGAGCTAGAGTTGCCCTTACAGGACTAACTGTTGCTGAGTATTTTAGAGATCAAGAGGGTCAAGACGTTCTATTCTTCGTTGATAATATTTTCAGATTTACTCAAGCAGGTTCAGAGGTATCAGCCCTATTGGGAAGAATACCATCAGCTGTTGGTTATCAGCCTACACTTGCAACTGATATGGGTAACCTTCAAGAAAGAATTACAACTACTAACAAAGGATCAATTACTTCAGTACAAGCTATTTATGTACCTGCTGATGACTTAACTGACCCCGCGCCAGCAACGTCATTTGCACACTTGGATGCTACTACAGTACTTTCGAGACAAATTGCGGAAATTGGTATTTATCCTGCGGTTGATCCACTTGACTCTACTTCAAGAATTTTGGACCCTAGAATTGTTGGTGATGAACACTATAGAGTTGCTAGAGAAGTTCAAAAAATCCTACAAACATATAAATCTCTTCAAGATATTATAGCTATTTTAGGTATGGATGAATTATCTGAGGAAGATAAGTTGGTTGTAGCTAGAGCAAGAAAAATACAGAGATTCTTATCTCAACCATTCTTTGTTGCAGAAGTATTTACTGGATCTCCAGGTAAATTAGTAGATTTAGACTCAACAATAAAAGGTTTTGCTGCAATTTGTAAAGGTGATTATGATCATCTTCCTGAGGCAGCCTTTTATATGGTTGGAACTATAGAAGAAGCGATAGAAAAAGCTGAAAAAATGACTAAGGAAGCTGCTGCTTAATGAGCGAAGAGTTTAAGGTTGAAATAGTTAACCCAGAAAAATCTTTTTTGATTAAAGAGGATGTTTCTGAAGTTGTAGTACCTGCATTTGAAGGAGAGATGGGAATACTTAAAGATCATATTTCTATCATTTCATTTTTAAAGCCAGGTATCATCAAAATTTTATCAAAATCTGGTGATGAAAATTATTATGTTGAAGATGGAATTGTTGAATTTAAAAATAACAACTTATCAATTCTTACAAGTTCAATATTTAATCTCACAGATTTAGATAAATCTAAACAACAAGATTTACTTAAATTGGCAGAAGAAGAAGCAAGTAATCCTGAAATTAATGATCAATCTAAATATTTGGTTGATCAAAAAATTGAAGTATTAAGATCTCTTAATTAATAATTTTTTTAACTTTTTCTTGAAGTTCTTTGTAAACGTGTAGTTTAAAGTCCACTACAACTTCGGTGATTTGATCAAGGTTTATCCATTTCCAATCTAAAAATTCTGGATTTTTAGTTTTAATATTTATCTCTTTTTCATCTCCAGTAAATTTCATTAAAAACCATTTTTGTTTTTGGCCTTTATATTTACCTTTCCATATAATTCCTAATAAACGATCAGGAAGTTCATAAGTGATTGTGCCATCTAATTCTTTTATTAATTCTACACTTTTAACACTAGTTTCTTCTTCTAGTTCTCTGTAGGCAGCTTTTAAAAAATCTTCACCTTCATCAACACCACCTTGGGGCATTTGCCAAAATTTTTTTGCATTATCTATTCTTCTTGCAACAAAAACTTTATTATCATCATTTAATAAAATTATTCCCACCCCATTTCTTAGAGGTAGTTCACTAAAATCTTTATTCATATTATCCGTTTAGTAGTTTTATTGCGTAATTTAATTGATTATCAGTATCAGTTTTAATTCTAAAATCTTCACCTTCTTCATTCACTTCAATATCAGGTATTACACCAACTTCAGATATAGATTTTCCAGATGGAAGATAATATTTAGCAACTGTCAATCTGATAGCTCCTTTATTTTTTAAAGGAATTATTGATTGAACAGATCCTTTCCCATAACTGTTTTCTCCAAGTATAATTGCTCTTTTATGATCTTTGAGAGCTCCAGCAACAATTTCTGAAGCAGATGCAGAGCCATAGTTAATCAGCACTAACAATGGTTTTCCATCAGTAATATCTCCTTTTTTTGCAAACCATTTTCTATTTTCTGATTTTTTTCTACTTTTTGTTGATACTATTTCTCCATTTTCTAGAAAAAAGTCAGATATTTTTATTGCTTGTGTTAATAGTCCACCAGGATTATTTCTTAGATCCAGTATGAATGCTTTCAAATTTTCATTTTCTTTTAACTTTTTAATCTTTTTTTTAATTTGATCACTACTGTTGTCATTGAAAGAAGTTAATCGGATATAACCAATATTATTTTCCAAAAGATCTGATTTAACAGATTGAACTTCAATTATTTCTCTTGTTATGGTGAATGTAAGAGCTCTTTTTACTCCTCTTCGTCTTATAGTGAGCTCAATATCGGTACCTACTAGACCTCTCATTAGATCAACTGCTTCACTTAATGATTTTCCCTGAACCTGAATATCATTTATTTTTACAATATAGTCTCCAGCTTTAATACCTGCTTTTGATGCCGGAGTATCATCTATAGGAGTTATAACTTTTACAACACCAGCCTCCATACTAACTTCAATTCCAAGACCGCCAAACTCTCCACTAGTTTCTGTTTGCATCTCCTGAAATATTTCTGGAGACATGTAAGCTGAATATGGATCAAGTGATTGAAGAAGACCATTAATAGCAGAGTCCATGCTTTCAGACTGATCAATTTCATCTACATATTCTTTATTTATTTTTTCAAGAACCTCTCCAAATAAATCAATTTTTTTATAAATATCTATTTCAGCTGAGTTTATTGAGTTTGAGAAAACAAAAGAGGATAAAAAAATTATTAAATAAAATTGAATTTTTTTCATATTATTACTTTTTCTTTTGGAATTAGTTCTGACCAAATTTTTTCAAGTTCATAAAACTTTCTTTTTTCAGGATGAAAAATATGAACAATCAGATCAATTCCATCAACTAGTTTCCACTCATTACTTTCTTTACCTTCTATTTTCGAATTTTTAATGCCATTGTCTTTTAATTTTTCTAAGACCTGCTCTGATAAAGACTGAATATGTCTTGATGAAGTTCCACTTGCAATGATCATATAGTCAGCCATTGAACTTTTATCTTTAAGGTCAATGGTTACTATGTCTTGCGCTTTATTAAGATCCAGTGTGTCAATTACAACTGATTTAAGATCTGAAATTTTATCCATTAATTAAAATAAGACTATCAAATTTTTCTTAATTGAGAAGATGAAATGTTGACTTTCTTAAATTCAACAAATGTGAGAGTTTTATTGGTTAGACTCTTAAATGTCTTTGATTTTAATGAATTTTTTTTATACCCATGACGATCAAATACAACGATATTACATTTTTGTGAAATTAATTTAGATTTGAACCATTTATGAAAGTTAATTAAGTTATCTGCTCCCATTAAAAAAAAAATTTCAAAGTTATTATTCTTTTTAATATGGTTAATTAAATCAATAGTTTTGTTAGATTTTATAGTATTTTCATAAAATTTTACTTTTATAAAAGAATTCAATCCTATTATTTTTTTACAATCCTTTATCCTTTTTAATATGGGTGTCTTGCTTTCAGCTTTTAGTGGATTTTTTTTTGTTACTGCCCAAATAATTTTTTCAAGTTTAAATCTTCTTTTAGCTTCTTTAGATATTGCTAGATGACCTTTGTGTGCTGGATCAAACGAGCCACCTAAAATTCCAATTTTTATTTTTTTTGTATTCAATTTATTTTCTTATTTTTCCTTTACTTGAAATTTCATATTTGTATGAAACTAATTGCTCTAGGCCCACAGGTCCTCTTGGGGGAAGTGTATTTGTGGATATGCCCACTTCTCCACCAAAGCCAAATTCACCACCATCAGCAAATTGAGTTGAGGTATTATGCATTGCAATAGAACTTTTTACATTTTTTAAAAATTTGTTAGCTGTTTTTTTATTTTTAGTAATAATTGAGTCGGTATGCATGGTTCCATATTTATTTATATGATTGATAGCTTCCTCAGAGCTTTTAACAACTTTAACTGATACAGCAGCTGTCAAATATTCTGTAGACCAATCTTTTTCTTTAGCGGGATAAACTTTACCATTATAATATTTCCTTAAGATATTATCGCCATATATTTTACAATTTTCATCTTCAAGTTTTTTTAAAATTGGATTGCAAAATTTTTTAACTATTTTTTCATGAAGCAAAATAGTTTCAGTTGCGCCACAAATTGCTGTATTTCTTAATTTTGCATTATAAACAATATTTGATGCCATTTTTAATTCTGCATCTTTGTCAACAAACGTATGACAAATGCCTTCCAAGTGACCAATTATAGGAACTGTAGAAAACTCTTGAACTCTTTTAACTAAGTTTTTTCCACCTCTAGGAATTATTACATCAATGTACTTTTTCATTTTGGAAAGCATGATATCGACCATTTTTCTATTTTTAGAGTCTACAAACTGAATATAATTTTCATCCACATTATTTTTTTTTAGAGCTAGTCGAAATAATTTTGCTAAAATTCTGTTGGTATTTATAGCCTCTGATCCACCTTTTAGAATTACTGCATTACCAGATTTGAAGCACAGACCTGCTACATCAGATGTTACATTGGGTCTACTTTCAAAAATAACGCCAATAACACCAATTGGTATTGTCACTCTTTTAATATTTAACCCATTAGGTCTACTCCATTTTTTTAGAGTTACATTTACAGGGTCTTTAAGTTTAGAAATTTTATTTATAGAGTCACTAATGTTTTTTAGTTTTATTTCATTTATCTCAAGTCTGCTAATTAGGTTTTCTTTAATTCCTTTATTTTTAGCAAATTTAACATCTTTTAAGTTTTCTCTTAGAATCAATTTTTTTTCTTTATCAAGTAATTTGGCGTAAAAATTTAAAACTTTATTTTTGGTATTGATATCAACTTTTCTCTCTGATGCTTTTCTACTCTTGATACCAATCAATTTCATTATTTTACTCATATTAAACCTCTACCATATCATCTTTATGGATGACTTCTGATTTAGCAACATAACCCAATAATTTTTCTATTTGATTTGAATGGTTTCCCATAATTTTAACTATTTCATCAGATGTAAAAGAACTCAAACCTCTTGCACATTCATTATTTTTTTTATCTAAAATTTTAACATGGTCACCTTTGTTAAATTTTCCTGAAATTTTTTTAATCCCAGCAGCTAGTAAGCTTTTTCCTGATCTTAATGCTTTTTTTGCTCCATCATCAATTATAATTGCTCCTTTGGGTGCAATTGAACTTATGATCCATTTTTTTCTAGCATCAAGTTTTGAAACTCCAGAATTAAACCATGTACAATTATTTTTTTTATCAATCATTGATATAGGATTTAAGTTCAGTCCATTCGCTATAACCATATTACAACCTGCTAATTGACAGATTTTTGCTGCCTCTATTTTAGTTTGCATTCCACCGCTGCCATATTCATTGACACCCTTAATGTTAATTTCTACCAAATCTTTCTTGAAATCATTAACCTCTTTAATTAACTGAGCATCTTTATAAATTTTTGGATTTTTTGTGTAAAGACCATTCACATCTGAAAGAAGTATTAAAGTGTCAGCATTTGTAATTTGAGCAACTCTAGATGCCAATCTATCATTATCACCATACTTTATTTCAGTTGTTGCTATCGTATCGTTTTCATTAACGATTGGAATAAAACCTAGATCAAATAAATTTTCAAAAGTTCTTTTTGCATTTAAAGATCTTCTTCTTTCCTCAGTATCTTCAAGGGTTAGTAAGATTTGAGATATATTTAATTTATATTTTGTAAAGGTTTGAGAAAATAAATTCATTAGTTCGATTTGTCCAATTGAGGCTATAGCTTGACTTTTATCGAGTTTAATTGTTTTTTTGTTTATATTCATTTTTTTACATCCAAGTGCTATTGCGCCCGAACTCACTATGACAATTTTTTGATTTTTATCTTTCAATGTTTTGATATCTTTTGCAAAACTAGAAAGCCATTTTTTTCTAATTTTTTTATCACTATCAACAAGAAGTGATGATCCTATCTTGACTACAATTATTTTAGAATTTTTAAGAGACATATGACAAAAGTTTAGCTTTAATTTTAGATATAGAATCTTTTTCTAGTGTTGTCATAGTCATTATCTCACAATTTTTACCCTTAGAGAAATGTTCAATTACATCTTTAACAGTATCTTCATCAACCAAATCTACTTTATTAAGTACCACTAGTTCTTTTTTATCAATTAATTTTGAACTGTAATTTTTTAATTCATTTTTAACTTGTTCATACGATTCATTTAAATCTAAGTTGGTAATATCAATAAGATGCAATAATGATTTACATCTTTCAATGTGTTTTAAAAACTGTATACCAAGACCAATACCTTCATGTGCACCTTCTACTAGTCCTGGAATATCTGCAATTGTAATTTCTTTATCATCATAAGATGCCACCCCTAAATTAGGATTTAGCGTGGTAAATCTATAATTAGCAATTTTTGGATTTGCATTAGTTATTGCAGCTAACAAACTTGATTTTCCTGCATTGGGCAATCCAATTATTCCAATGTCAGCAATAGTTTTTAATTGAAGCCATATTGTAAATTCTTCACCAATGCCACCTTTAGTAAATTTTCTTGGAGCTCTATTTGTAGAACTTTTAAATCTGGTATTTCCTAATCCACCTTTGCCACCAATAGCAACAACAAACTCTTCCCCTTTTTTATTAAAATCAAATAATAGAGTTTTATTATCTTCTTCAAAAACTTGAGTTCCAAGTGGTACCTTTAAATATAAATCATCACCACCTTTACCCGTACGATTTTGTCCAGCACCATTTTCTCCTCGTTGAGCTTTGTGATGTTGTTGGTATCTATAATCTATTAGTGTATTGAGATTGTCTTCAGCTTTTAAAATTATTGATCCACCCTTGCCACCATCACCACCATCTGGACCTCCGTATTCAACGTATTTTTCTCTTCTAAAACTTGGTGAACCATCACCACCGTTTCCAGCTTTAATATAAATTTTTACTTGATCGAGAAATTTCATAATACAACATCTAATTAAGTTGTACTATTAATTGGGTTTTACTGAAACGAAAGTTCTATCTGCTTTAGATTTTTTGAATACAACTTTACCTTTTACAACTGAAAAAATTGAATGATCTTTACCCATTCCTACATTTTCACCAGGAAAAATTTTTGTTCCTCTTTGTCTAACAATTATATTCCCAGGTATTACTGTTTCACCGCCATACTTTTTAACACCAAGCCTTCGCCCAGCACTATCTCTTCCGTTTCTCGATGATCCACCTGCTTTTTTTGTTGCCATAAGTTACCTAATTTATTTATCTGTCGCTGTAGCTTTTTCTTTAACTTCAGCTTCAACCTTTTTAGTTGGTTTAACTATTTTTTCTGCTTCTGATAAAACTTTACCATCTTTTGAAAAAATCTTATTAATTCTTATCATTGTGTGCTCTTGTCTATGACCATTTTTTCTTCTTGAATTTTGTCTTCTTCTCTTTTTGAAGATTAAAATAGTTCTATCTTTTCCATTTTTAATTAAATCAGCTTCTACTTTTGCCCCTGCAACTATAGGTGTCCCAACTTCAATAGTTTTATCATCACCATAGGCAAGGATTTCGTTAAATTCTATTTTTGAATCAGGTTTTGAATCTGGTAATTTTTCAATCTTAAGAATTTCCCCAGATTTTACTTTATATTGTTTTCCACCTGTTTTTATTACTGCGTATGACATAGTATGATTTAAATTTAAGTTACCGCAATATAGTTGCAGCAAAGTTATAGTCAAGTCGAATTAACTAGAAATTATCCTTTAAATCTCTCAATTTTGAAAAGGATTCAACATTTTTTGCCCTAAGGAATATATTGCACTCTTTTTCATCTTTAAGAATAGAAGGGATAGTAGGAACATTTTTTTTAAGTTTTTCATTAATTTTGGTTATTTTCTTTTGTAGGTCTTGGTTTTGAGGGTCATGTTCAATACAAAATTTAGAGTTTTGAAGGGTGTACTCATGACCACAATAAATTTTGGTATCTTCTGGTAATTTTTTTATTTTTGATAAAGATTCAAACATTTCTTTATAGGTTCCCTCAAAAATTTTTCCGCACCCTAATGAAAATAAAGTGTCACCAGTAAATATTATTTTTTCATTGAAGAAATAAAAAGCAATATGACCAGTTGTATGACCAGGAATATGAATTATTTTTGCTTCGAAATTATCCTCTTTCCATATTTGATTATCTTCTACTAAAACATTTATTTCAGGAATTCTTTCAGCATCATGTTTATATCCAATTACAATGGAATCATATTTTTCCTTTAATTCTATATTGCCACCAATATGATCAAAATGATGATGAGTATTTAAAATATATTTTAAATTAATATTTTCTTTTTTAATGAAATTTATTATGGGTTTCGCTTCACTTGGATCGACTACACAGGCGTCTTTTTTATTTTCATCAATAATTAAATAGCTATAATTATCTTGCAAGCACGGAATAATCTCTATCTTAATATTATTTTTCAATTAAAAATATCCCCAAATCAGAAAATAAATTTTTTATCCCAAGATTGTTATTATTTATCAATGATGTATTTTTTTCATTTAAAGCTAGTGATTTAAAAATTTTAAAATTTCTAGATCTTACAAAATATACAAAATCCTTAATTGTACACATATGTAAATTGGGTGTGTCATACCATTGATCTGGAAGAGTTTTTGTTACTGGCATTGTTCCTTTTATTAATAGATGTAATCTGACTTTCCAATATCCAAAATTAGGGATTGTAACTATTGCCTTTTTACCAACTCTTAATAGCTCATTAATTACTAGCTCAGGATTTAAGAATGCCTGTAATGTTTGACTTAATATAACATAGTCAAAAGATTTATCAGGAAATTGCTTTAAATCGAATTCTGCATTGCCTTCAATAACAGTAAGACCCTTTTCAATACATTTTTGAACTTTATTTTTAGATATTTCTAACCCTCTAATATCAATGTCTTTATTATCTCTTAAAAATTCCATTAACACACCATCTGCACAACCAACGTCCAAGACACGTGTGTTTTTTTCAACTAAATCAGCAATTACTTTAAATTCATTTTTCATTATTTAACAGCAGCATATGATTTATCTAAAAAGTTCTTAAGAGCACTTAAAAATTCTGGAACATCAAGTAAAAAAGAGTCGTGACCTTTATCCGACTTTATTTCAGTAAAACCTACATCGGCACCAATAGCATTTAATGCAATTACAATATCTTTATTTTCCTGAGTAGGATAAAGCCAATCAGAAGTAAAAGATATTACAAAAAATTTAGCTTTAGTATCTTTAAATGCATCAGATAAATTTCCATTGAATTGTTTTGTTAAATCAAAATAATCCATAGCTCTTGTGATATACAAATAACTATTTGCATCAAATCTATCTACAAATACCGACCCCTGATGCCTTAGGTAACTCTCAATTTGAAAATCTGCATCAAAGCTAAATTTAAGATCTTCTCTTTCTTGCAATTTTCTTCCAAATTTTTCTTGGAGACCTTTTTTTGAAAGGTAAGTGATATGTGCTGCCATTCTAGCTACAGCCAAACCTTTATTGGGTATTTTATCCTTAATATTATAATTTCCTTCATTCCAGTTACTATCAGCAGCGATTGCCTGACGACCTAGTTCATTAAAAGCAATATTTTGGGCAGAATGACTAGATGTGCATGCTATTGGTATTACAGTTTGTGCCTTATCAGGAAAATTACTAATAAATTGGAGAACCTGCATACCACCCATAGAACCCCCAACAATTGAAAAAAGTTTATCTATACCAAAGTGCTCAATTAAATTATATTGAGCATTAACCATATCATTGATTGTAATGACAGGAAAATTAGTGCCAAAAATTTTTTGTGTATCAGGATCTTTATGACTTGGTCCAAACGAACCCAAACATCCACCAATTACATTCGAACAAATTACAAAATACTTATTAGTGTCAATTGATTTATTAGGTCCTACAGCGTATGACCACCAACCATCTTTATTAGTGATTGGATTTAAACCAGCAACAAATTGATCACCTGTTAAAGCGTGAAAAACTAAAATAGCATTATCTTTTTTTTCATTTAAAGACCCATAAGTTTCGTAGGCAATAGGGAAATTATTTATTGTTTTACCACAATCTAATTTAAGTGGTTTTTTTACTAATAAGGTTTTTAAATTTATCTCTTTGTTCATAATAAGTGTGATTATTTGAATTGTGAGAAAAAAAACAATTTTAGCGGTTTTTTTTAAGCGCTCGCAATTCAGTTAAATCAGCGCATAAATTTTGTACTAGAAGTTATTTATTATGTCAATTTTTTAAAAATTGTCTTATTCAGTGTAAAAATTTATATTTTTATCTATAAAGAGCTCATAGTAAAAAAAATGACCATTCCAAAATTTAAAAGATTTAATATTGAAGCTTATAAGCCAGGTAAATCTAAAATAAAAAAACTTAAAAAAATTATAAAATTGTCAGCAAATGAGTCAGCCTTGGGGATGAGCCCCAAAGCAATGAAAATAATTTCTGATAAAAGTTTAAAATTAGAGAGATACCCAGATGGAAAATCTGAACTTTTGAGAAAAGAAATTTCAAAAAAATATAAATGTAAAAGTGATAAAGTTATATGTGGAGCGGGATCGGATGAGGTTATTCAAATGATTTGTCAATTATTCCTAAACCCTAAAGATGAAGTCGTTGTACCTCAATATAGCTTCTTAATGTACAGGATTTATGCAAATATTGTAGGTGCTAAAGTAATATTCGCAAAAGAAGTAAACTTTAAAATTTCAATATCAGAAATAATAAAAAAAGTTACAAGAAAAACTAAAATAGTTTTTTTAGCAAATCCAAATAACCCAACTGGAACTTATTTGACTAAAAAAGAATTATTAGAGTTAAGAAAAAAATTAAATAAAAATATACTATTGGTAGTTGACGATGCGTATGCAGAATATATGAAAAACAAAGATTATAAATCAGGCTTAGACTTGTTTAAAAATAAAGACAATGTTTTCATTTTAAGAACTTTCTCAAAAATATTTGGTTTAGCCTCTTTAAGAGTGGGGTGGGGATATGGTTCTAAAAAAATTGTAAATGCTTTAAATATAATTAAACCACCATTTAATGTAAGTCAGCTTGCTCAATTAACAGCAATACAGTCACTTAAAGATTCTAAATTTATTGAAAAATCGATAAAGCATAATTTAATTTTTGCTAAGAAAATAAAGTCTTTTCTAGAAAAATATCAAATATTTTCCAATAAGATTTCAGCAAACTTTTTATTATTAGATTTTAAAAGCTGCAGATATTCAGCAAAAAATTTTTATGAGAAGCTTAAAAAGAGAGGAATAATTGTTAGATCAACAGAAGATGGTTATCATATTAAAAATAAATTAAGACTAACCATTGGATCGAAAAGTGAAAATTTAGCATTTATGAATGCTGTAAAGAATATATTAAGTTAATATGAAAAATATTTTAATTATTGGATGCGGTCTATTAGGTTCTTCTATTTTAAGAAGAATACATAAAAAAAAAATTGCAAATCAAATTTTTATTTATGAAAAATCTAGTGCAAATGTATCTAAAATAAAAAGATTAAAACTTCCAGGTATAATTATAAAAAACTTAGATCAAGCAATAAAAAAATCTGATTTAATTATTTTAAGCACACCAATGAGTGAGTATAAAAATTTAATTCTTAAAATGAATAAATCTTTATCAAGTAAAAATATAATCACTGATATTGGTTCTTCAAAAATAGAAACATCAAAAATTATAAAAAATTTTTTAAAGAAAGGAATTATTTGGACCCAAGGACATCCAATTGCAGGCTCAGAAGTGAGTGGACCTGAAAACGGTAAACAAGATATATTTGAAAACAAATGGTGTGTTTTAATTAAAGACAAAAATACAAAGAAAAAACACTTAACTTTATTAAGTAATTTTTGGAAAAAGATGGGTTCAAAAATAGTTGTTATGACAGCAGAAAAGCATGACAAGATATTTTCTATGACAAGTCATCTTCCTCACTTAATTGCATATAATTTAGTAAAATCAGCACAAGATTTTGAGAAAATACAAAATTATGATTTAATTAAATATAGTGCGGGTGGATTAAGAGATTTCTCAAGAATAGCAGCTTCTAATGAAATCATGTG
>JAOJAE010000019.1 GCA_028227525.1 Candidatus Pelagibacter sp.
CAGAGGCTTACTGATTATGCGTGATGAAGGCAAACTTAGCTCTCAATTAAGATGTGCTTATTCTTTTGCTTTAAAAGATGGCTATAATGGCTTTGTAACTATAGATGGAAACAATAAAGATAACCCAAAATCAGTATTAGAATTTATTAAATATCTTGAAAAAGGGTTTGATTTTGTTCAAGCATCAAGATTCATTTCAAAAGGTAGAGGCATTAATACCCCTTTATCAAGAAATTTTGCTATTAAATTTATTCATGTACCATTAATTAATTTTTTTTCAAATTTTAATTGGACTGATACTACTCAAGGTTTTCGAGGATATAGTAGAAGAATTTTTGAAGATAAAGCAATATCACCATTTAGAAAAATATTTAATAGTTATGAGCTGTTAAGCTATCTCTCATATCAGGTCCCTAGGCTAGGCTATAAGTGCATTGAGATTCCCACAACAAGAAAATATCCTAAAGTTGGTTTACCAAGCAAAATAGTAAGTATTAAAAGTCACATATTGCTTTTAAAAATTTTAATTTATACATGCTTGGGTTTTTATAACCCAAAATAAAATTTATGAAAAAAAATAAATCAATATTATTTAATTTTTTAATATTTTTTTTTGTTTCTTTTAGTCATGGCTCAGTAGCTGAAAATAATTTTTTAAATGTTAATTTTTCAAGTGAAAATATAAAAGATATAAAAAAAATCTGGACATATAATTCTGGTGTATTCAAAGATACACAAGCTAAACCTGTTTTTTATGATGATAAAATAGTTTTTTTAGATGGCTTTAAAAACTTACGAGTTCTCTCAATTATTACTGGTAAAGAATTTTGCATCAATAAAGGTATAAAAGATAAAAAACTTATAAGGGGTATTGGTTTATATAAAAAAAATTCTAATGAAATTTATGCTGTCTTTGTAAGAAACAACTATCTTGTCCAAGTAAATATAATAAACTGTAAAGAAAAGATTAATGATAAAAAAATTTACTTACCTAGTGTAGTAGCTCCAGTTTTAATTAAGAATAATAATGCTTTTATTTTAAGAAATGGAAAACTACCAATTTCATATAATTTAGATACATTAGAAATTTTATGGGAAGCCAAAGTAATAAAAGAAAAAGAGTTAAAATTAATAAAAGAAAATTCTAACTTAATTTTAAAATGGAATGTTTGGGGTGGTGGAGTGATTGATGAAAAATATAATCAATTAATTTTTAGCACTTCCAATCCTAAGCCTGGCTATGTTTCGGACAATAGATTAGGTAAAAATTTATTTCACAACAGCGTTGTTTCTGTTGATATTGATACTGGTTTGTATAAGTGGCATTTTCAAGAAATAGAACATGATTTATTAAACTTAGACTTGGCATCACCACCAATTTTAATATCTTATAAAAATCAAAGTTTTGGTATGAATGATTATGTGGCCCAAGCTACCAAAACAGGACAACTTTTATTACTTGATCGTTATTCAGGAAAACCATCAGTACCTATTGTTAAAAAGAATTTTTTTCCTCATAATGATAATAAAAAAATTAAAACAGTAAGAAAATATTTTCCTGAATGGTTATCTTATTCTAAAAGTAATTTTTTAAAAACTGATATTAACACTCTTAACAATATATATAAAAAGCAGGCTAATAAAATTATTAACAGAAGTATTATTAATGAATATCAGGCCCTGGAAAAAGACAAAGATTATATTTTTTATGGAATACATGGAGGTACAGAGTGGCCGTTTATAGCAAGTACAACTGAAGCCATTATTATTGTCCCATCTAATAATATTGCATGGGTTGCTAGATTGAACGATTCATATTTTGATCAATATCTCAATTTAATTAAAGAAATATTTAATTTTAACTTTTATGATTTTTCACTCTATCTAAAAAGAATTAAAAGAATTTCACTAAAAATTATAGATTATAATCAGAATGATATTCAGGCATATAAAAAATTTGAAAGTGATGATGGTATACCATTAAACACTCCACCATGGGGTACTTTAACAGCCATAGATGTTAAAAATAAAAAAAAATTATGGTCAGTTCCTCATGGAAGTTATCCTTTGTTAAATGATAAATTTTTAAATACTGGCTCAGAAATTTTTGGCTCTCCCGTTATTGCTGGAAATGTAATATTTATCTCTGGCACATTAGACAAGAAAATTGTTGCATACGATTTATATTCAGGAAAAAAAATTTGGAGCGATGAACTTCCTTTTGTATCTTATGGAAATTTATTATTAGTAAAATACAATAGTTATAATTACTTAATAGTTAACTCTACAGGTGGGTCTAAAATGCCTAGGGCAAATAAAGGTGATGCAATCGTTGCTTATCGTTTAAATTAATATAATGGTTGATCTTTAAAAAAGTTCTTCATTTTAATAGGCCTATTAATAAATAAATAGTATTTTTTACTACTATTTGAATATCATAAAAAAGGTTATAAAGAATGTGATCCAAATATAGTTTATTAAAAAAAAGATCAAAAAATGAAAATATTATCTATTCATTATGGACATAATGCATCTATAGCCTACACAGATAATGGAAAAATTATTAATATTCTATCTGAAGAAAGGTTTTCTAGAATTAAAAATCACTGGGGATTTCCAGAAAACTCATTAGAGTTTATTAAAAAAAATTATTTAGACAATGATTTATCAAATATAGATAAAATAGTCATCATAGATAAAACCGGTGATAATGCTAAAGATCTTATAGAAAATAGTTTTGAGCCAAAAAGTTCTGTGTTCCCGTTACCAGATAAATTTAGAGATACAGTTATAAGCAGAGAAAAATTTTATAGAAACTTTAAGTTTTTTTATATTTTTATTAAAAAATTCTTATTTAAACTTAGCAAGCTTAAAAATAATAAAAAATGTAAACGGATATTACAAGCTAAGTACCAATTGCCAATTGATAAAATTAGCGAGTATGATCATCATTTGTCTCATGCTGCAACATTTTGTTATTTTAAAGAATACGATAATAATGAAAAATATTTGGTATTTAGTATGGATGGTGAAGGGGATTTTAAAAGCTCCACTGTAAATATTTTAGAAAAAGATAGATTTGAAGAAATCTCGCAAAATAGTAGCGAAGTATCGATAGGCTATTTTTATTCACATTTAACATATTATTTGGGACTTAAAGCTGGTGAGCATGAATTTAAGGTTATGGGTTTAGCACCATATGGTAATAAAAAAAGATCTGATATTATAAAAAAAGACTTAAGTAAACTAATTTGGATAAATGAAAACGGTAATTTTTGTTCTAGTACTCCCAGTGGAAGTTTTATTTTTGAATTAATGGAAATATTTAAATTAAAAAGATTTGATGAAATAGCAAGATCTTCACAGGAATTTTTAGAAGACTTAGTAACAAAATGGATTGATTTTTGGATAACAAAAACAAATATTAATATGATTGCTGTAGGTGGAGGAGTTTTTATGAATGTTAAGCTTAACAAAGTTATTCATGAGATGAGTAATGTTAAGTCTTTTTTTGCTATACCTAGCTGTACAGATGATTCCTTACCTATTGGTGGAATTTTTTTAGAAAATATCAAAAATAAGATTAATATTCTTAAAATTGATAATTTATATTATGGTAGATCATTTACTAAAATAGATTTAAAAGATTTTATTAACACAAATGATGTTCAAGAAAATTTCAAAATAGATTATTTTGAAAGCTCTGAAAAATTAAATAATTATGTTGCAGAATTGTTAAGTAAAAATAAAGTTTTGGGACGCTTTTATGGTCAAGAAGAATTTGGGGCAAGAGCTTTAGGGAATAGGTCTATTATATGTAATCCTAGTGAATTTTCGAATGTTGCTTATATAAATAATCTTGTTAAAAAAAGGGATTTTTGGATGCCTTTTACACCCTCAATATTAGAGGAAAGACAAGATCAATACTTTCTAAATCCAAAAAAAATTAATGCAAGTTTTATGAGCTCAACTTTTGAATGTACAGATTTAGCAAAAAAACATCTTAAAGCTGCAATACATCCTTCTGACAACACTATACGCCCCCAGGTAGTTACAAAAAATATAAATTTTGAATATTATGATTTAATCAAAAAATTTGAAAATTTAACTGGTGTTGGTGCAATTTTAAACACTTCATTCAATTTGTCTGGCTATCCAAACGTTTCATCTCCAAGAGATGCTGTTAATACAATTTTAAGCTCAGGCTTAGAATTTTTAATTTTTGAAAACTACATTTTGAAAAAAATTAAGATAAACACAACTAAAAATTAAATATAAAATAATTAAAAAAGTTATGAATATAAAAAATAAAATATTTAGAACATTATTGTATACACATCTTTTATTACTATTTTCAATTAAAAATGGATATGCATATTTAGATCCAGGAACAGGCAATATACTTATACAGATAATTGCAGCTGTAGCAGCTAGTGCAGCTATTTATATTGGTTTCGTTTGGCATAAGATTAAGTTAAATACTACTTTGCTTGGAATAGGGTGTTCATAGGTAATTTCATTTTTTTTTGTCTTAATAGATCTTTTTGTAATATCCAAACCTTTTTTTTTAATGTGATCTTGAGTGAATTGTGTACTAAAATAGTAATCGTTTGCTAAAGAGTATTTTGCTATCTGGTTTCTTAATAGCCAATTTAGTATTTCACCAACATTATGCTTTTTTATATTTTTAACTGTATCTATAATTTGATCTTTAAGGGCTATTTGTATCTTATTCATAAATTTTAAAAATTATCAATTAGTAACATATTATTTTAAATTTGGTCATACACCAGTCATACACCGAATTAATTTGCATTAATTTAACAAGTTGAGTTATAAATAAAGTGAGTTATAAGAATGACAAATTGGAATGCCCTCGTGGTGAAATTGGTAGACACAAAGGACTTAAAATCCTTGCCGCTTGCGGAGTGCCAGTTCGAGTCTGGCCGAGGGCACCACTTAAAGTGAATAAGATTATTTTAATATTTTTTATTATAATATTTACTTCTTCGTGTTCAGAAATTTCTAAAGAAGAAAAATACATTAAAAACTGTGTAAAAGACGGAATGAAACTGAAGGGTATGGAGGAATACCTAACAGTAAAAGCCTGTGAGCTTGCAAAAAAACAAAACCCAGATGTATTTAATTATTATGAGGGTAAAATTTTTTCTATAAAAAGATGATTATGAGACTGGTAGATGTTAGGGACTTATGGTCTACTCTCAAATATGTTAAAAATTCATTTATATTTTTAAAAAGAATGTGCATTAATTGTGCATTAGTGTGCATTGGAAAAAAACAAAAAATTAAAGAGCTTGATATGACTGGTGTAATGACTTTGGGAGTAGACTTAAAATCCTTGCCGCTTGCGGAGTGCCAGTTCGAGTCTGGCCGAGGGCACCACTGAATGTCTAGGCCCCAGATAATTTCTGATAAAAATAAAAAATCATTAAAGATAAAGAATGTACTCACCAAGATAATTAATGAGGATAAATTTGAACTGAATGGTCTTGTAATTGTTATTGGTGGTGATGGTTTTATGCTCGAAACTTTAAAGAAAAATAAAAGTACTAAAAAAAAATTTTATGGAATTAACTCAGGAAATTATGGTTTCTTGATGAATAAATTTTCATCCAGAAATATTATCAAAAACTTATCTAAGGCTAATATGATCTCAATCTCTCCTTTAGAAATGATAGTTAAAAATAAAAATAATCAAACAAAAAAATCTTTAGCTATTAATGAGGTATCTGTTTTAAGACAGAGTAGACAAGCTGCATCATTATCTATTAAACATGGTTCTAAGCAAATTATAAAAAAATTAGTATCCGATGGAGTTTTAGTCTCAACTCCAGCTGGTAGCACAGCTTATAATTTATCGGTACATGGACCTATACTAAGTTTAAATTCTAAGAAATTATCAATCGCACCAATTAGTCCTTTCAGACCCAGAAGATGGAAAGGAAAAATAGTAAATGATAAATTAAAAATTGTAATCACAAACTTAAATCCTTTTAAAAGACCGATTAGTGCTGTAGCTGATAATCTTGAAGTAAGAAATGCAAAATCAATTACAATTAAGACCAATAATAGAATCAAATTTAATTTGATGTATGATAAAAATCGAAGTTTACAAAAAAAAATTAAAATTGAGCAATTGAGAAAAGAAACTAGTTAAGATATCAAGTGATGGTGCCCCCGCACGGATTCGAACCGCGGACCTATTGATTACAAATCAATTGCTCTACCAACTGAGCTACAAGGGCATGCGCAATAAGTATTAATTATTTGTTAAATAATCAACTCTTTTTTTTTTTTAAATAACTTAAGTGATGAAAAACTATTGCCGCACTATTTGATATATTTAAACTTTCAATATCTTTGCTCATATCTATTTTAACAAAGAAATCTGCATATTTCCCGGTATGCTCTCTCATGCCAAAACCTTCAGAGCCAAATAGAAGTACATTTTTTCCTTCCCACTTAACTTCTGTAAAATCTTTATCTCCTCTAGCATCAAAGCCATAAACCCAAAAATTTCTTTCTCTAAGATTTTTTAATGTAGAATTAATATTAGATACCTGAAAAATATTTAAATGCTCCATACAACCACTTGCAGACTTATACATTAGCTTACTGTCTTTTGGAAAATGCCTTTCTTTAATTATCAAGCCATCAATATTAAAAGAAGACGCACTTCTAATAAGTGAGCCAATGTTTCTTGGATCAGTTACTTCGTCCAAACAAACAAAAGTACAATCTTTTTTTTCTTTAATAAATTCTTTTAAATCGGGTTGATCTAAATGCTCAATTTCAGCAACGTAACCTCCATGCATTAATTGTTCTTTAGAGGTATACTTGTCTAATTCTTTTTTAGATTTAAAGTAAACTTTAACGTCCTCTAAAACATTTTTTTTAGGATTTTTTCTATGTATATTTTTTTTAGCGTCTTCTGTTAAAAACACTCTTAAAACCTTTCGATCAGGATTTCTAAGAGCTTCGATAACAGCATGTTGACCAGCGATAAAAAAAGAGGATTTATTCATAAATTTTAATCAGTTTTACACGTTTTTTTGAATATTTATCTATTAAATCACGTGTTGCATTTGAATAAATAAAATATATAAAACGCATGTTGTTTGAAGCTTTTATTGAACAGGGGACACTTCCCCAGAGGAGGGGTTCCAGAGCGGTCAAATGGGGCGGGCTGTAAACCCGTTGACTTCGGTCTTCGAAAGTTCGAATCTTTCCCCCTCCACCATTCAATAAAAATTTAAGTAACATGGAGTGTTACTCTTGGGGTCGTGCGGGTGTAGTTCAATGGTAGAACGCTAGCCTTCCAAGCTGGATGTAAGGGTTCGATTCCCTTTACCCGCTCCAAGAAAAAAAATTATTAATGAAAACAAAAACTGAGGTAAAAAAGTAATGTCAAAAGAAAAGTTTGTTAGAAATAAACCCCATTGTAACATTGGGACTATTGGTCATGTCGACCATGGTAAAACAACTCTTACTGCAGCTATAACAATTACATTAGCTGAAGCAGGTGGAGGAACAGCAGTAGCTTACGATCAAATTGATAAAGCTCCTGAAGAAAAAGAAAGAGGAATTACAATTTCAACAGCTCACGTTGAGTATGAAACTGAAAAAAGACATTACGCTCACGTTGATTGTCCAGGTCATGCTGACTATGTAAAAAACATGATCACTGGTGCTGCACAAATGGATGGAGCTATCTTAGTAGTTAACGCTGCTGATGGTCCTATGCCTCAAACAAGAGAACACATTCTTTTAGGAAGACAAGTTGGTATTCCAGCAATTGTTGTTTACTTAAATAAAGTAGACCAAGTTGATGATAAAGATATGATTGAACTTGTAGAAGAAGAAATTAGAGAACTTTTAACTTCTTACAAATACCCTGGTGATAAAACTCCAATCGTTAAAGGTTCCGCTTTAGCAGCTGTAGAAAAAAGAGATGATGAAATTGGAAAAAATTCAATTTTAGAATTAATGAAAGCTGTAGACGAACATATTCCGCAACCAGCTAGAGATGTTGACAAACCATTCTTGATGCCTGTTGAGGATGTATTTTCAATTTCAGGAAGAGGAACAGTTGCAACTGGTAGAATTGAATCAGGTGTAATTAAAACTGGTGAAGAAGTTGAAATCGTTGGTATTAAAGAAACTAAAAAATCAGTTTGTACTGGTGTTGAAATGTTTAGAAAACTTTTAGACTCAGGTGAAGCTGGTGATAATGTAGGTATTTTATTGAGAGGTATTGAAAGATCTGACATTGAAAGAGGTCAAGTTCTTTGTAAGCCTGGTTCAATTACTCCACACACTAAATTTGAAGCTCAAGCTTATGTACTTAAAAAAGACGAGGGTGGAAGACACACTCCTTTCTTTACTAAATACAGACCGCAGTTTTATTTTAGAACAACAGACGTAACAGGAGAAGTAGAATTACCAGCTGGTACAGAAATGGTTATGCCAGGGGATGATGCTAAATTTACTGTTAAGTTGATTACACCGATTGCTATGGCAGAACAATTAAACTTTGCTATTAGAGAAGGTGGAAGAACTGTTGGAGCAGGAGTAGTAACTAAAATTATAGAGTAACTCTATAAATAGGAGTGTAGCTCAATTGGTAGAGCGCCGGTCTCCAAAACCGGAGGCTGAGGGTTCGAGTCCCTCCGCTCCTGCCAATTAGAGCTTAAAATTATGAAAAACCCGATGAAATTTATCCAGGAAGTGAAACAAGAAGCTTTTAAAGTTTCATGGCCCACTTGGAAAGAGACGCTGCAAGGTGCTCTAATGGTGTTTGCAATGGCTGTTGTGATGTCACTATTTTTTTTACTTTTAGATCAAGTTTTAAAGTTTTTCTTAGAACTATTACTTAAGGTGAGTATTTAGTGAAAAATTGGTTCATAGTTCAATCGCACTCTAACTTTGAGAATAAAGTGTCAGGTTTGATAAAAGAAGAAGCTGAAAAAGCTAAGATTTCCGACAAATTTGAGGAAATTATTGTTCCAACCCATGATGTAACAGAAGTTAAAAGAGGAAAAAGAATTCAGAGAAAAAAGAAATATTTTCCTGGTTATGTATTGGTAAAATGTGAAATGGATAATGATATTTATCATATGATTAAAAATCTAAAGAGGGTAAGTGGATTTTTGGGTTCTAAAGGAATTCCAGTTCCAGTTTCAGATAAAGAAATTGAGAAAATTTTAGGACAAATAAAAGATGGTGTGGCTCAGCCAAAATCTGGTATAGAATACAGCGTTGGTGAAAAAGTTCAGGTTGTTGATGGTCCTTTCGCATCATTCAGTGGAATGGTTGAAGATATAGATGAAGAAAAGTCTAGACTTAAGGTCTCAGTTTCTATATTTGGACGTCCAACACCAGTAGATTTAGAATATAACCAAGTTGAGAAAGTAAGTTAATGGCAAAAGAAATTAGTGGATTTATAAAGTTACAAATTAAAGGTGGTCAAGCTAACCCTGCACCTCCTGTTGGACCAGCGTTAGGTCAACGTGGTGTTAATATCATGGAATTTTGTAAGGCTTTTAATGATAAAACTAAATCAATGGCTGGAAAACCTGTTCCAGTAGAAATTACAGTTTACAAAGATAAAAAATTTGATTTTAAAATTAAATCTCCACCAGCTTCTTATTTTATTAAAGAAGCGGTTAAACTTAAAGGTGGATCAAAAGAACCTGGAAGAAATATTGTTGCATCAATTTCAAAAAAACAATTAGAAGACATCGCTACACAAAAAATGAATGATTTAAATGCTCACGATTTGGACGAAGCAGTAAAAATTATAGCAGGTTCAGCTAGGTCAATGGGTATAGAGGTAAAAGAATAATGGCATCAAAAAGATTTAAAAAATTACCTGAAAAAACTAAAGACCTAAATCCAGAAGTTATTGAAAAGTTATTACCTGAAGTTAAAAAAAATTGTACGACTAAATTTGATGAGTCGTTAGACTTAAGTTTTCAAATAAATAACAAACAAAAGAAAAGTGAAGTTAATATTAGAACAGTTGTTAACTTACCTGGTGGAACTGGAAAAAAAGTTAAAGTTGCAGTTGTTTGTGAAGATAGCAAAGCTCAAGAAGCTAAAGATGCTGGAGCAGATATTGTTGGTAGTGATGAATTTGTTGAAAAAATTAAAGGTGGTGAACTAAATTTTGAAAAATTAATTTGCACACCAGGAATGATGATTAAGCTCTCTAAATTAGGTAAAGTGTTAGGTCCTAAAGGACTAATGCCAAATCCTAAATTAGGTTCTGTTTCTGAGAACATTAAAGAGGCTGTAACTAATGCTAAATCAGGTCAAGTTGAAATCAGAAATGATAAAGATGGAAATATTGGTGTAAGCATTGGAAAAAAATCATTTCATGATGATCAGTTGTTAAAAAACTTTCATTCAATCTTAGATGCGCTAGAGAAAGAAAAATCTAACAACACTTTAAAAGGTGACTTAATTAAAAATACTTTTGTTACTTCATCAATGGGTGTTTCATATAAAGTTAAATTAGGGAAGTCGATATAACCATGTTAACTAAAGAACAGAAAAAAAATTACATTTCAGAAATGACCACTCAGTTTGAAAATAGCAAAGCTGTAATGGTTACTCATTATCAAGGTTTAACAATGACTCAATTAGATGAGTTGAGAGCAAAAATGAGAGAACATGGAATAATCTTTAAAATAACAAAAAATAGAATAACTAAATTAGCTTTAGAAAAAACTAAGTGTAAAGATTTATCAGATTTATTTACTGGACCAACAGCGGTTGCTTTTGGCGAAGATGCAATAATGTCAGCAAGGATTCTTTCAAAATTTGCAAAAGATAATGAAAATTTAAAATTAATTGGTGGAATTATGGATAACGAGGTCTTAGATCAGGCTGGTGTCCAAAATGTAGCTAGTTTACCAACATTAGATGAAGCTAGAGCTAATATTGTTGGCATTTTAAATGCTCCAGCATCAAAATTAGTGAGTATTTTGCTTGCATACTCAGAAAAAATGAGTAGTTTGTCGGCAGAAAATTCTGAAACACAACCCAAAGAGTAAATTATGCCAGACCTAAACAAAATTATCGAAGACCTTTCAAGTTTAACTGTTGCAGAAGCAGCTGAACTTTCAAAACAATTAGAAGAAAAATGGGGTGTAACTCCAATGGCAGCAGCAGCTCCAGCAGCAGCAGGTGGTGCAGCTCCAGCAGAAGATAAAGATGATTTTACAATTATGCTTGTATCAGCAGGTGATAAAAAAATTAATGTTATCAAAGAAGTTAGAGCAGCAACTTCATTAGGTTTAAAAGAAGCTAAAGATCTTGTCGAGGGCGCACCAAAAGAAGTTAAGACTGGTGTAAACAAAAAAGAAGCTGAAGAAATTAAAGCTAAGTTAGAAGCAGCAGGCGCTAAAGTAGAACTTAAATAAATTAATAAGAAAGAATTCGAGTACTGATTTTTTTAATCAGTATTATTAAATATAAATGCAATTATCTTTTACTGAAAAGAAAAATATTAGAAAAAGTTTTGGTAAACTAAAAGAAAGTTTATCTATTCCAAACCTTATAGAAGTACAAAAAAATTCTTATAAGGAACTAACAGAATTTCATCCAGAGGCAGAATTAACAAAAGGCTTTGATAGAGTTTTTAAAAGTATATTTCCAATCGAAGACTTGAATGACAAAGCAACACTAGAGTATGTTTCTTATAGATTAGATAAACCAAAATTTGATGTTGAAGAATGTATTACAAGAGGTTTGACTTATTCATCAGCACTTAAATGTACTTTAAGATTAGTTGTTTATGAAATAGATCAAGAAAATAATACTAAAGATATTTTATCGGCAAAAGAACAAGAAGTTTATATGGGTGAAGTGCCCATGATGACAAACAGTGGTACTTTTATTACCAATGGTGTTCAAAGAGTTGTTGTTAATCAAATGCACAGAAGTCCTGGTGTATTTTTTGATCATGACAAAGGAAAAACTCATGCAAGTGGAAAACTTTTATTTAATTGTAGAGTGATACCTAATAGAGGTTCTTGGTTAGATTTTGAATACGATGTTAAAGATTTTTTATATTTTAAAATAGATAGAAAAAAGAAAATTTTTGCTTCAACTTTACTATTAGCATTAGGTTATTCTAAAGCAGAAATTGCAGATGAATTTTATGCTAGTGAACAATATACTTTTGATCCAAAAACTGAAAAATGGAAAACAAAATTTAATCCAGAAAATTATAAAGCAAAAAATTTTTCAGAAGAAGTTGTTGATGCTAAAACTGGAGAAGTAGTAATTAAGTTAGGTGATAAGATTAATTTTTTAAATGCCAAAAAATTAGCTAATGATGGCCTTAAAGATATTTTAGTATCAAGAGAGTCGATGTTTGGTAAAATCCTTCATAGAGATGTTAAAGTAAATGATGAAGAAGAGGGAATTTTTGCAATTGGTACAGAGCTTAATGATGCAATAATTCAACAAATATTAGATGCAAACATACATTCTTTACAAATCTCAGTAACAAATTCAATTAATAAAGGGCCCTATTTATTAACTACTATTTTAAACGATAAAAATAATTCAAAAGAAGAAGCTATTACAGAAATCTACAAAATGCTTAGACCTGGAGAGCCACCAACAATTGAAATTGCTACACAAATTTTTAATAATTTATTCTTTAGTTCAGACAGATACGATCTTTCTGATGTTGGTCGAGTTAAAATGAACTCAAGGTTGGAGCAAGAATGTTCAGATAAAATTACAATCCTAAGAAATGACGATATCATAGCTATTGTCCATAAGATGTTAGATTTAAGAGATGGAAAAGACGAAGTTGATGACATTGACCATTTAGGCAATAGAAGAGTACGTTCTGTTGGAGAGTTAGTTGAAAACCAAGCTCGTATAGGTGTTTACAGAATGGAAAGAGCTATTAAAGAAAAAATGACAACTTTAGATGTTGAGTCTGCAATGCCACAAGATTTGATTAATGCAAAACCCTTAACAGTTTCTTTAAAGGATTTCTTTGCTAGTTCTCAGCTTTCACAATTTATGGATCAAACTAACCCATTATCTGAAATTACACACAAAAGAAGAGTTTCAGCTTTAGGACCTGGAGGGTTAACTAGAGAAAGAGCTGGTTTTGAAGTTCGTGATGTTCACCCAACACACTATGGAAGAATTTGTCCAATCGAAACACCCGAGGGACCAAATATAGGTTTGATTAATAGCTTATCTACTTATGCAAAAATTAATAAATATGGCTTTATAGAGAGTCCATATAAAAAAGTTAAAGACGGTGTTGTTCAAAACAATGTTGAATATTTGTCTGCAATGGAAGAAACAAAATTTACCATTGCACAAGCAAATACAAAATTAGATAAAAATGGAAAAATTATAGAAGAGTTAGTATCATGTAGACAAAATTTAAACTTTCTTTTAGCTAAACCAGAAACTATTGATTACATTGATGTATCACCTAAACAACTTGTTTCAGTTGCAGCATCATTAATACCATTCTTAGAAAATGATGATGCTAACAGAGCATTAATGGGCTCTAACATGATGAGACAAGCAGTTCCATTATTAAAACCAGAGTCACCATTAGTTGGTACAGGTATTGAAAGCGATGTTGCTTTAGACTCAGGTGTTACTATTGTTGCTAGACGAGATGGTACAGTTGATAAGATTGATGGTAAAAGAATTGTAATTAAAGCTACAGAAGAAACTGATTTTTCTAAATCAGGTGTAGATATTTACAACTTACAAAAATTTAAAAGATCAAACCAAAACACATGTATAAACCAAAAGCCTCTTGTAAGAGTAGGTGATAAAGTTAGATCTGGAGATATTATAGCTGATGGGCCTTCTACTAAATTAGGTGAATTAGCATTAGGTAAGAACGTAACTGTAGCGTTTATGCCATGGCAAGGTTACAACTTCGAAGACTCAATTTTGATTTCTGAAAGATGTGTAACTGATGATGTGTTTACTTCTGTGCACATTGTTGAATATGAAATCATGGCAAGAGATACAAAACTAGGTGAAGAGGATATTACTAGAGATATTCCTAATGTTAATGAAGAAGCGTTAAAAAACTTAGATGAGTCTGGAATTGTGTATATTGGAGCTGAAGTTAATGCTGGTGATATTTTAGTTGGAAAAGTAACACCTAAAGGAGACTCTGCTTCAGGACCTGAAGAGAAACTTTTAAGATCAATTTTTGGTGAAAAAGCAATTGATGTAACTGATACATCTTTAAGAATGTCAAGAGGTAGTAGTGGAACAGTTGTTGATGTAAGAGTATTCAATCGACATGGTATTGAGAAAGATGAAAGGTCTATTACAATTGAAAGAGCTGAAATTGAACAAGTTCAACAAGATAAGATTGTTGAAGAAGAAATTCTTGAAAGAAGTATTAAACAAAGAGCATCTCAATTCTTATCAGGATCTTCTTTAACTAAAAAAGTTAAGGATTTAGCTGAAGGTACTAAACTAGATTTTGAAACAATTGATAATTTATCTATTAATGATGTATTTAAGATAACTGTTGGAAACGTTAATGATGAAGCAACATTAGCTCAACTTAAGGATCAGTACAATAAAGCTAAACAAGATATTACAGAAAGATTTGAAGATAAAGTTTTAAAAATCAGAAGTGGTGATGATTTATTACCAAGCGTAATGAAAATGGTTAAAGTTTTTGTTGCAATTAAAAGAAGATTAAGACCGGGTGATAAAATGTCAGGAAGACATGGTAACAAAGGTGTTGTTAGTAAAATTGTTCCTGTTGAAGATATGCCTTATAGAGAAGATGGAAGACCAGTAGATATAGTTTTAAACCCACTTGGAGTTCCAAGTCGTATGAATGTTGGTCAAATTTTGGAAACCCACTTAGGTTGGGCCTGTAAGGAATTTGGTGAAGAAGTTAAAAAATTAGTTAATGAGAATAATAAAAAGATTGAAAAAACCGAGAAAATATCAAAATTTTTAAAATCTGTTTATGGTGAAGAAATTTTTAACG
>JAOJAE010000002.1 GCA_028227525.1 Candidatus Pelagibacter sp.
TTTACTAAAATCTTCTAAATTTGAAACACAATATTTGTTTCTAAGTAACGATTTTGGAGTCATCATAATTAATGGTTTTCTAAAATCTCTATGCATTTGTCTTCTCAAAGCATGAAAATAGTTTGCAGGTGTTGTGCAATTCATAACTTGCATATTATCATTTGAACATAGCTGTAAGAATCTTTCTAATCTAGCTGATGAGTGTTCTGGTCCTTGACCTTCATATCCATGGGGTAACAACATTACCAATCCAGATGCTCTTCTCCATTTTCTCTCTCCTGATGCAATAAATTGATCTATTACAACTTGAGCACCATTTGCAAAATCTCCAAACTGTGCTTCCCACAAAGTAAGAGTATTGGGTTCAACCAAGCTATAACCATACTCAAATCCTAAAACAGCTAATTCAGATAAAAAGCTATCAACAACTTCAAATTGTTTCTGGTTATCTGAAATATTATTTAAAGGAACATATCGACTATTATCCTTTTGATTTCTTAGTACAGAGTGTCTTTGGCTAAAAGTTCCTCTCCCAGAGTCTTGACCAACTAATCTAACTGGATAACCTTCTTCTAATAATGATCCAAATGCTAATGCTTCAGCTGTTGACCAATCAATATTAAATCCATTTTTAACAGACTCTTTTCTGTTGTTTAATATTTTAACTATTGTTTTATGTAAGTTAAGTTCCTCAGGTGAAGCATTTATTTTTTCAGAAATTTTTAAAAGTTTTTTAGTATCTGCCCCTGTAACTCCTCTCTTATCTTTACCTTTTTCAGGTTTGTATGCTGACCACGTTCCTTCAAACCAGGCAATTTTTGGCTTATAATCTTTTGCGCTTTTGAACTGCTCATTAAGCAATTTTTTGAAAGTTTTAATTGAATGATCTAAATCTTCGCTTGAAATTACATTTTCTTCTACAAGTTTTTTTCCATAAACTTCTGTTGTTGATGGATGGGATCTAATTTTTTTATACATTAAAGGCTGAGTGAATGATGGCTCATCTCCCTCGTTATGGCCAAACCTTCTATAACAAATTAGATCTACAACTACATCTCTATTGAACTTAAGTCTAAACTCTGAGGCTATTCTGGCCGCATAAACAACAGCTTCTGGATCATCTCCATTTGCATGAATTATTGGGGCATCAACCATTTTTGCTATATCAGAAGGGTATGGAGATGACCTAGCAAATCTTGGGCTAGTCGTAAAACCTATCTGATTATTAACAATTATATGAATTGTTCCACCTGTATTATGACCAGGAAGTCCAGACATTGCAAAACATTCAGCTACAACACCTTGACCAGCGAACGCCGCATCACCGTGAATTAAAATTGGTATTACTTTATTTCTCTCTTTATCTTTATGAAAATATTGTTTTGCTCTGGTTTGACCAAGCACAACAGGATTAACTGCTTCTAAATGTGATGGGTTATCAGTTAAACTTACATGAACTGAATTTCCATCAAACTCTCTATTAGATGAGGCACCTAAATGATATTTTACATCTCCCGCACCTTCATCTGATGAAGTTCCAAATTCTCCAGCAAATTCATTGAATATTCTTTTATACGACTTTTGTAATACGTTGGCTAAAACATTTAATCTCCCTCGATGAGACATACCAATCTTAACTTCTTTTACTTGAGATTGACCACTAATTTTAATTATTTGTTCTAAAGCAGGAATTAAACTTTCACCTCCATCTAATCCAAATCTTTTAGTTCCTACATATTTTGTATGAAGAAATTTTTCGAAGCCCTCAGCTTGAATTAGTTTGTTTAATATTGCTTCCTTGCCATTTTTGGTAAAATTTAAATTATCTTCTGATTTTTCAATTCTATCTCTGAACCATTTTCTCTCTGTAGGATTCGATATGTGCATGTATTCATAACCAACTGGTCCACAATAAGTTTTTTTTAAAAAACTTAATATATCTTTAATATTTGAACTCTGTCTGTTGATCACTCCACCAAGATAAATACTTTTTTGATAATCATTTTTTTTAAAACCAAAAGATTCTGGGTGAAGCTCATCTAAATAATCTGATTTAATTAGTTCAAGTGGGTCAAGTTTGGCTATAAGATGTCCTCGTTGTCTGTATGACCTGATCATTGAGACAGCTTTTATTGAGTCCTCGTTTGATCCAGTTGAATTTACATTCGTAGCATTAACAATAGGAACAACACCGTTGGAGTTTAGATCCTCTTGATCAATTTTTTTCTGAAGCTCATCAATATCTATTGTGTTTTTTTTAGGCCCCCAAGAAGGACCATTAATTTCTTTTGCAATGATATTTAATTCTTCTCCAATACCTTCAAAATAATCTTTCCAACTATCTGGTAAATCTGTATCTTTATTAACAAACTTAAGATACATTCGCTCAATAAAAGCACTATTAGATTTGTTTAAAAATGAAGTTTTTTCGTATTCAAGATTTTTTGATGCTGACATCTATTTATTTAATATAATCCTCTAATATTATTTTTCAATTTGACAATTTATTAAATAAAGTTTTCCCAATTATTGATGGCGATTTAGCGACAGTAATACCAGATTCTTCCATTTTTTTTATCTTATCCTCTGCACCACCTTTTCCTCCTGAAATAATAGCACCCGCATGACCCATTCTACGTCCTGGGGGAGCCGTAATTCCTGCAATAAAACCCACAATTGGTTTTTTAATTTTGTGATTTTTAATGAATTCGGCAGCTTCCTCTTCTGCTGTACCTCCAATTTCTCCTATCATTAAAATAGATTCTGTTTCTTCATCATTTAAAAATAAATCTAAACAATCAATAAAGTTTGTTCCGTTAATTGGATCACCTCCAATACCAATGCAAGTTGATTGACCTAAACCATTCTCTGTTGTTTGTGCAACTGCCTCGTAAGTGAGTGTGCCAGACCTGGATACAATTCCAACCGATCCTCTTTTGTGAATATTTCCTGGCATAATTCCAATTTTGCATTCATCTGGTGTAATTATTCCTGGGCAATTTGGTCCTATCAATCTACTTTTTGAACCATTTAATTTTTGTCTTACTTTAAGCATATCTTGAACTGGTATACCTTCAGTAATACAAACTATTAACTCTATTGATGCATCAATTGCTTCTATAATAGCTGCAGCAGCAAATTTAGCAGGCACATAAATCATTGTTGCGTCTGCACCAACATTATCCTTTGCTTCCACAACACTATTAAAAACAGGTCTATCTAAATGTTTTTGACCTCCTTTTTTAGGAGTTACTCCACCAACTAAATCAGTTCCATATTTGATAGCTTGTTCAGAATGAAAAGTACCATGTGCACCCGTAAAACCTTGGCAAATCACTTTTGTATTTTTATTGACTAAAACAGACATATTATTTTATTGCCTCTACAATTTTTTTAGCTGCATCATCTAAATTTTCAGCAGATATTAATTTTAATCCTGAGTTATCTAATATTTCTTTTCCTTCTTTAAAATTTGTTCCAGCAAGTCGAACAACTAATGGAACACTAATATTTATTTCTTTAGCTGCATCCACTACTCCTTGAGCAAGAACATCGCATCTCATTATTCCGCCAAAAATATTTACTAAAATTCCTTTAACATTTTTATCTGATAGAATTATTTTTAATGCAGCAGAAACTTTTTCTTTTGAGGCTCCCCCACCTACATCTAAAAAATTAGCTGGCTCTTTTCCATATAATTTAATTATATCCATAGTTGCCATAGCTAATCCTGCTCCATTAACCATACAACCAATGCTTCCATCTAATTTAATATAAGCTAGATCATGTTTGCTTGCCTCTATTTCTGTTGGGTCTTCTTCATTTAAATCTCTTAGTTCAACAATTTCAGGATGTCTAAATAAAGCGTTAGAGTCAAAATTTACTTTTGCGTCTAAACAAATTATTTTTTCTTCTTTAGTTAAAATTAATGGATTAACCTCCACCATATTTGCACCAGTGCTTATAAACATTTGATAAATTGATTTTATTAGTGAAATTGCTTGTGTTTTTGCACTATCACTTAAGCTAAATATTTTAACTATTTCCTCACAATCTTTGTCTGAGATTTCATTATTTATATCAACTTTAGTTGTTATTATTTTTTCAGGTGAGCTACTTGCTACTTCTTCTATATCCATTCCACCTTGATCGCTAGATATGAAAGCTATTTTAGAACTGGCCCTGTCCACTAAACAAGATAAATAAAACTCTTTATCTATGTTCGAAGACTCCTCAACATATAATCTTTTTACTTCTCTTCCCTCAGGACCTGTCTGATGAGTAACTAAAGTTTTTCCCATCAATTCATTCGCTGCATCGGCTAATTCTTCAATAGTGTCTAAAATTTTTACTCCACCTGCTTTACCTCTTCCTCCAGCATGGATTTGGGCTTTTAAAACATATTTTTTTGTATTTAATGATTTAGCTTTCTCTACTAATTCATCAACAGAAAGAGCAAATACTCCTTCTGGAACAATTGCACCATATTTCTTTAAAATCTGTTTGGCTTGATGTTCGTGAATGTTCATTATTACTTAGAAAGATCAGGATCTATTTTAGATGCTGCTTCCCAAAGAGCTTTAACTGCATCAATTGAATGCATAAATTCTTTTTTTTCTTTATCGTCTAAATCAATTTGTTCTATTTTTTCTACCCCATCTTTTCCTATAATCACTGGAACACCAGCGTAAACATTGTTTACACCATACTCTCCATTTAATTGAATAGCACATGGTAGTAATTTTTTTTCATCTTTTAAATATGCTTCAGCCATCTGAACTCCTGATGCTGCAGGCGCATAAAATGCAGATCCTTTTTCAAGATATTTAACTATTTCAGCACCACCATCTCTAGTTCTTTGATTTATTTCCTCTAATCTTTCTTGAGAAATTTTTCCCTCTTTTACTAAATCTAGCAAAGGTTTTCCTGAAACTTTTGTAAATCTAGGCATTGGTACCATGGTATCTCCGTGTCCACCCATTACCATTGCATCAATTTCTTTAACCGGAACATTTAATTCTAAAGATAAAAATAATTTAAATCTTGAACTGTCTAATATTCCAGCCATTCCAACAACTTTGTTGGCTGGTAAACCTGAAAACTTTTGAAAAGCCATAACCATGACATCTAAAGGATTGGTGATACATATTACAAATGCATTAGGAGCGTTTTGCTTAATTCCTTCTGCAACTTGTTTAATAATTTTTAAGTTTATTCCTAACAAGTCATCTCTGCTCATGCCTGGTTTTCTTGGGACACCAGCAGTAATAATAATTACATCAGAGTCTTTGATGTCTTTATAGTCATCTGTACCTGAAAATTTAACATTAAAACCATCCACTGATGAAGATTGTGCAATATCAAGAGCTTTTCCTTTTGCTATTCCACTTGCTACATCAAACAAAACTACTTCATTTACTAATTCTTTTGTTCCAATTAAATGTGCTAAAGTTCCACCTATTTGACCTGCTCCAATTAAAGATATTTTAGTCATTTCTTTCCTATTTCATTGTTGGCATTACAAATTCCGCGTTTGAACGAATACCTGATGGCCATCTTGATGTTACTGTTTTTAATTTTGTATAAAATTTTATTCCTTCCATGCCGTGCATTGCACTATCTCCAAATAAAGATCTTTTCCAACCTCCAAAACTATGAAACGCCATTGGAACTGGAATTGGAACATTAATACCAACCATACCTACTTGAATTTTGCTTGCAAAAGTTCTGCCTGCATCTCCATCTCTAGTATAAATGCTTACTCCATTTCCATACTCGTGGTCATTAATTAATTTTGCTGCATCTTCAAAAGTTTTTACTCTAACAACTGATAGAACTGGACCAAATATTTCTTCTTTATAAATTCTCATATCCTGATTAACATGGTCAAACAAACAACCACCGATATAGAAACCATTTTCATAGCCTTGAAGTTTTAAATTTCTTCCATCTACAACTAACTTTGCGCCCTCTTCGACACCAAGATCTACATAACTTTTAACTTTTTCTAAATGTTCTTTTGTAACTAAAGGCCCCATTTCAGATGTTTTATCCATACCTGGGCCAACTTTTAAAGCTTCTGCTTTTTTTGATAGCCTTGAAACTAATTCATCACCTATATCTCCGACGGCCACTGCAACAGATTGAGCCATACATCTCTCACCAGCTGAACCGTAAGCTGCACCCATTAAACCATTAACGGCACCATCTAAATCACAGTCAGGCATAACTACTAAATGATTTTTTGCTCCACCTAATGCTTGAACTCTTTTTTCATTTTTAGCTGAATTTTCGTAAATATATTTAGCAATAGGTGTTGATCCTACAAAACTTACTGCTTTTATATCTTTGTTCTCTAAAATAGCATCAACAGATTCCTTATCACCATTAATAACGTTAAATACACCATCTGGAAGTCCCGCTTCTTTTAAAAGTTCTGCTAATTTAATTGCACATGAAGGATCTTTTTCTGACGGCTTAAGTATAAATGTATTTCCACATGCTATAGCTATTGGAAACATCCACATTGGAACCATTGCTGGAAAGTTAAAAGGTGTAATTCCAGCTACAACTCCTAATGGCTGTCTCATTGACCAGCTATCAACATTAGTTCCTACATTTTCTGAAAACTCACCCTTTAATAAATGGGGTATTCCACAAGCAAATTCAACTACCTCTAATCCTCTTGTTAATGAACCTTGGGCATCATCATATACTTTACCATGTTCAGAAACTATCAATTTTGTAAGTTCATCAGAATTCTTTTCGATTAATTCTTTAAATTTAAACATTACTCTTGCCCTTTGAAGAGGAGGTTTTAATGACCATGTTTCAAAAGCTTTTTTTGCAACTTCTACTGCTTGATCTAGATCTGATTTTGAAGCAAGTCTTACTTCAGACTCTTGCTCTCCAGTTGCAGGGTTATAGACTTTACCCTTTTTATCAGATGAACCTGGAATAACTTTTCCACCAACGAAGTGCTCTATTAATTTCATGAATACGGTCTTTTAAATCAAAAATACTTGTTAGTCTATTTAAACATTAGCTGTAGCAATCATTTTTTTAATTTCTGCAATTGCTTTTGCTGGATTCAAGCCTTTTGGGCAAGCATTTGTGCAATTTAGAATAGTGTGGCATCTATAAAGTTTTAATTCATCGGCAACTTTTTTTAATCTTGCTTCTCTTTCCTCATCTCTACTATCAATGATCCATCTATAAGCTTGAAGCAGAACTGCAGGGCCTAAATATTTATCACCATTCCACCAGTAGCTAGGACAAGAAGTTGAACAACATGCGCACATAATACATTCATAAGCACCATCAAGTTTAGCTCTTTCTTCTTTGGATTGTACAATTTCAGCTGTTTCTTTCGTTGAGTTATTTTTCAACCAAGGTTCAATTGATTGATATTGTTTGTAAAGTCCATCTAGATCACCAATTAAATCTCTTTTAACTTTTAAATGTGGTAAAGGATAAATATCTATATCCCCATCAATTTCTGCATGAGGTGTGGTACATGCAAGTCCATTTTTACCTCCCATGTTCATAGCACAAGATCCACAAACTCCATGTGCACAAGATCTTCGGTAAGCTAATGTTGGATCAATTTCATTTTTGATTTTATTTAAAATATCTAAAACTTTTGAAGGACAGTTGTCCATATCGACTTCATAGGTATCTAATCGAGGATTTTCTTCTGTAGAAGGGTCCCACCTATAGACATTAACTTTTCTAATATTTTTTGAGCCAGTTTTGTCTTGATAATATTTACCTTTAATTACTTCAGAATTTTTAGGTAAATTTATTTGTACCATTAATATACTCTTTCTTGTGGAGGAAAATATTGTACTTCATTTGTCAAAGTAGATTTATGTACCTCTCTATAACTAATTTTTGTTTTTTTACCATCACACCAAGCAAGTGTATGTTGCATAAATTTTTCATCGTCTCTTTTAGGAAAATCTTCTCGGGCGTGTGCTCCTCTACTTTCTTTTCTATTATATGCAGAGTCAACTGTTACTACAGCTTGTCTAATTAAATTATCAAACTCTAAAGTTTCTACTAAATCAGTATTAAATATTAATGATTTATCTTTTACTGATATAGAGTCTAATCCATCGTAAGTTTTTCTTATTTCTTCAACACCTTCTTGAAGAGTTTTTTCTGTTCTAAAGACTGCGCATTTAGATTGCATTGTTTTCTGCATCGCCAGTCTTAACTCAGCTGTTCCAGTATCTCCTTCTGCATTTCTAAGTTTATCAAATCTATCAATACATTTTTGTGTTTCATTCTCACTAATTTCTTCATGTGGCGTTCCAGGTTTAATTAACTCAGCAGCTCTTTTTGCGGCTGCCCTTCCAAACACAACTAAATCAATTAAAGAGTTAGATCCTAATCTATTTGCTCCATGAACTGAAACACATGCTGCCTCTCCAATTGCCATTAATCCAGGAACAGTTTTTTCAGAACCATTCACTGTCAAAACTTCGCCTTTATAGTTTGTTGGAATGCCTCCCATATTATAATGAACAGTTGGCACAACTGGAATTGGCTGTTTAGTAACATCAACATTTGCAAACAATCTTGCGGCATCAGTAATTCCTGGTAATCTACTTTCAATAATTTCTTTATCTAGGTGACTTAAATTTAGATGAACGTGATCTTGTTCTTTTCCAACTCCTCTTCCTTCATTAATTTCAATTGCCATTGACCTACTTACTACATCTCTAGATGCTAAATCTTTTGCATTAGGAGCATATCTCTCCATAAATCTCTCACCTTTTGAATTTGTAAGGTATCCTCCTTCACCTCTAGCTCCTTCTGTTATTAAAGTGCCATGACCATATATTCCTGTTGGATGAAATTGTACAAATTCCATATCCTGCAAGGGTAGTCCTGCTCTTAGCACCATTGCATTTCCATCACCTGTACACGTATGAGCTGATGTGGCTGAATAATATACTTTTCCATAACCACCTGTTGCGATAATTACAGTATGTGCTCTGAATCTATGAATTGTTCCATCATTTAAATTCCATGCTATTAATCCTTTGCACTCCCCATCTTTCATTAATAAGTCTAAAGCAAAATATTCAATAAAAAACTCTGTGTTGTGTTTAAGAGCTTGTCCGTAAAGAGTATGTAATATTGCATGACCCGTTCTATCTGCAGCCGCACATGTTCTTTGAACTATGCCGTTACCATAATTTTTTGTCATTCCACCAAAAGGTCTTTGGTAAATTTTTCCTTCTTCAGTCCTACTGAACGGAACACCATATTTTTCTAATTCAATTACTGCTTTTGGAGCTTCTTTGCACAAGTACTCAATACTATCTTGATCACCTAACCAATCAGCACCTTTGACAGTATCATACATGTGCCATCTCCAATCATCTTCACCCATATTTCCTAAAGCAGCTGAAATACCACCTTGAGCAGCTGAAGTGTGACTTCTTGTTGGAAAAACTTTTGAAATACAAGCTGTTTTTAAACCAGCCTCACTCAAACCTACAGCAGCTCTTAAACCAGAACCACCTGCTCCAAGAACTACTACATCATATTCATGATCAATAATTTTATAAGAACTCATTAGTTAAGATTAAATAGAAAAATAATTGTTAATAATGGAATTATTATAGCAGAAATAAATAAAAGTCTGTTTGCGACATATTTGATTTTATCGTCTTTTATATAGTCTTCAAAAACCTCACTAATACTTAATGCTGAAAAAAAATAAGCGAAAATAATAAATAAGCTAAATAAAAATTTAGAAACTGAGTTAGAAAAAAATTCTACTAATTCGAAGTAATTACTATCGTAAATTGCTATAAAATTTACTGCAAACCAAAACATTAAAGGTAATAAGATTACTGATGATATTTTTAGAAATATCCATTTTTTTGCAGCTAAATTCATATTAAATAAAGTTTTTACCTATTAAATAAATCAAAATGGTTAATAAAAATGATCCAAAGATAACTATAAGACCTGAGATACGAGTTGTTTGTAATTCAAAACCATAACCCATGTCCATTATCAGATGTCTAACTTCACTTAACATTTGAAAACTAAAAGACCAAACTAAACCTAATGCAATAAATTTTCCTAAAATCGAATTTAAAAGTTGATTTAATAAGTTATAGTTTGAGTCTCCTAAAACTAATAATGAAACCCAAATACAAATTAATGTTATTGCAACAATATTAATAATTCCTGTTATTCTGTGAGAAATAGATACTAATGATGAAATGTGCCATCTATAAATTTGTATATGGGGAGATAAAGGGCTTTTATTTTCCATAAAAATCATTTTTAATTAATGTTTCGGCGATCTCAACTGCATTTAAAGCTGCACCTCTTAAGAGATTATCTGACACAATCCACATATTTAATCCATTAGTAACAGTTTTATCTTCTCTTATTCTTGAAATAAAAGTTTCATCTTTACCCTCTGCTTCTAAAGGTGTTGAATAACCTCCATCAGCTCTTTCATCAATTACTTTACAACCTTCAAAATTATTTAAAGCATCTCTAACTTTTTCTAATGAAAAAGAGTTTTGAAATTCGATATTCACCGACTCTGAATGAGAAACTAATACAGGCAATCTTACACAAGTGGCTGTTAGATTTATGTCTTTATCTAAAATCTTTTTTGTTTCATTTGTCATCTTAAGTTCTTCTTTTGTGTATCCTTCATCCGAAAACACATCTATATGAGGAATTGCATTAAATGCGATTTGTTTAGTAAAGTTTTTAGACACTACTTTATTATTGTTTAAAACTTGTTTTGTTTGTTCAATCAATTCATCCATAGGCGCTTTACCTCCTCCTGAAACTGACTGATATGTTGATACAACTATTCTTTTAATTTTGAATAAATCATGCAAAGGTTTTAATGCTATAACAAGTTGAGCTGTTGAGCAGTTTGGATTTGCAATAATATTTTTCTTTATATCGTTTAAATGATCTGAGTTAACCTGTGGAACTATTAAAGGAACATCTGGATCCATTCTATAAAAACTTGAATTATCAATTACCAAAGAATGCTTAGCTGCAATTTCGGCAAAATTTTCTGAAATTTTTCCTCCAGCTGCAAAAAAAGTAATTTTAACTTTTGAAAAATCAAAAGTTTCTAGATCAATTACCTCGTGTTCTTTGCCGTTAAAATTAATTTTAGAACCAGCACTTCTTGACGATGCTAATAAATATAAATTATCTATAGCAAGCTTCTTTTTTTCAAGAACTTCCAATATTTTTCTGCCTACATTACCAGTGGCTCCAACGATAGCTATATTCATGATTTTGTTGAAGTTTATACTAAATGAAAGGCAAATCGCAAACGATTCCAGTACAAATATTACCGTTTATCTCAGCTTTAACGCCTCGGGACACTTCCCAGTAAGGTTTTTTCATCATTGCTATGCCAATAACTTTTTCAAAATGTGGGGAATAGCACGCTGATCTCAATTCTCCGATAATATTATCTTCTTCATCTTTTAGATCTAATGATCCTGATAAACTAACTTCTTTAGCATCAAGTTTAATTCCCATTAATTTTTTTTTTATTCCCTCTGATCTAACTTTTTTTAATTCTTCTTTTCCTAAAAAATTGATTTCACTATCTAATGAAACATATTGATCAAAACCACATTCTAAAGGATTATCATTATTATCAAAATCATTACCATAAGAGAGCAACCCACTTTCAATTCTTTCAATCAAATTAGGGCAACCCGGTTTAACATTAAATTCTTTTCCTACTTCAAAGAGGTAGTCATACAATTGTTGGCCTGATTGTGTATCTTGAACATACACTTCATATCCTCCTTGTTTAGACCAACCTGATCTTGCAATTAGATGTTGAGCTCCTTCAAAGTTAAAATAACTAAAACCAAAAAATTTTAATTCTTTAATTATTTTTCCAAATACTTTCTCCATTAAATCAAAAGACTTAGGACCTTGGACTGCAATAATATCAACAATTGGCTCAATAATTTTTACATCAAATTTATATCCAGAGGCCAAACCTTTTGCAAAAAAGATTACATCTGAGTCAGCAATCGATATCCACCATTTATCTTCTGCTAATTTCAAAACCACAGGATCGTTAACTAAATTTCCTAAACCATCAATGATTGGACAATAGTAACATCTGCCTATTTTTGATTTTGATAAATCTCTACACGTCATCAATTGAACAAGTTTTGCAGAATCTTTTCCTTGAATTTCGACTTGTCGTTCTGCTGCAACATCCCAAACTTGTACATCTTTTTTTAAATGCTCATAAGAATCTGCAATAGATCCAAATGCAGCTGGTAAAAGCATATGATTGTAAACAGTGTATGCAGTTACACCCTGTTTTTCTATTCTAGAAGTATAAGGTGTACTTCTAAGTCTTCTAGATTTTGCTATTGAATAATTTTTCATTTTTGTAAAAATTCCAAGACTTTCTCTCGTATTTCAAAAGCTTTTTCAATCATAATCATATGCCCACATCCATCAATAATATGGGTAGTTGAGTTTTCAACCATATTTGCAAACTTTTTTCCAACTTCAATGTTAACCATTTTATCTAAGGAGCCGAATACAAACATTGAAGGACAATCAATAGTTTTTACAGCATTTGAACCATTCAAATAATTATTACATGCAACAAGATCTACCGCTAATATTTTTCTTATATCTTTTGGGGATTGGATAATTCTTTTTATAGGATTTCCACCTATAAATTTTTTTGATCCCTCATAACACCACTTCATCATTAATTTAACAGCATCTGGGTCTCCATTTTCTGCTAAGTCTATTAAATCTTGATTAACAGGCATTTTATAAGATCCTCCCATGAAAACTAATTTTTGTAATCTACTCTTATATTTATTTGAGTATTCAAGCATCTCTAAACATCCTTGAGAATGTCCAACCAAAATAACTTTGTCTAATTTTAATTTAACAAAAACTTTTTCTAGCCAGTCAGCAATATTTTCTATCGTATTAAGACAGGGACCCTCTGAGTTGCCATGTCCAGGAAGATCAATTGACAATACATTAAAATTTTTATTTGAAAAAAATTGTTCGACTAAAGACCAAACAATGTGTGAAAGGCCACTACCATGGAGAAAAATAATAGTTTCTTTTTTAAGGTCTAATTGTTGTCCAGCATCTGATGCATGAACATTTTTATTTTCTAACTCAAATATCAAATTATTTCCTAAAATTGTTTTCTTAATTCAAATTTCTGAATTTTGCCCGTTGATGTTTTTGGTAATTCACAGAAAACAACTTTTTTAGGAACTTTAAAGCCTGCTAAAGTTTCTTTACAAAAATCTATTAATTCTTTTTCTGTAACTGGTTTGTCTTGAACCATTTCTATAAATGCACATGGAACTTCTCCCCACTTATCATCAGGTTTAGCAACAACTGCTGCAATAGATACTGATGGATGTTTTGCAAGCGTATTTTCAATTTCAATAGATGAAATATTTTCACCTCCAGAAATAATTATATCCTTAGATCTGTCCTGAATCTTAACATATCCGTCGGGGTGCATAACTGCTAAATCACCTGTATGAAACCAGCCACCAGACATCGCTTTGTCTGTTGCATCTTTATCTTTAAAATACCCTTTCATTACAACATTTCCTCTGATCATAATTTCACCAATGGTTTTTCCATCATGTGGAACTTCCTTCATTGTTTCAGGGTCCATAACTGTAACCCCTTCGGTGTTTGGGTATCTAACACCTTGTCGTGCTTTAATTTCATTTTGTCTATCCTCGTCAAAACTATTCCATTCGTCATTCCAAGCACATTGAGTCACATGGCCATAAGTTTCTGTTAATCCATAAACATGCATTACTTCAAAGCCGAGATCTTTCATTTTCTTAAAAATTATACTAGGTGGTGGGGCTCCCGCTGTTAATACATAAACTTTATTTTTAAGTTTTTTTCGATCAGCTTCTGGGGCTCCTGTAATCATATTTAATATAATTGGTGCACCACCAAAATGAGTTACATTATATTTTTCGATTAGTTCAAAAATTTTTTTAACATCTATATTTCTTAAACAAACAGTTCTTCCATTTAACATTGGGATAGTCCAAGGATAGCACCAACCATTACAATGAAACATTGGAACAATTGTTAAAAAATTTAACCTATTTGGCATATTCCACGCAACAGAACTTCCAGTAGACATCAAATATGCACCTCTATGATGATAAACAACCCCTTTTGGATTACCAGTTGTTCCTGAGGTATAACTTAACGATATTGCTTGCCATTCATCATCTGGCATCTTCCAATCATAATTCTCATCACCTGTGCTTAAAAAATTTTCATATTCTAAATCACCAATTTTTTCCAACTTTGATTGATCTGCATGTTTGTCGTTTATATCTATGATAGTAATTTTTTTATTTAACATATTTAAAGCTTTTTTAACCTCTACATGAAGCTGTCTGTCTACAACTAACACTTTGGCTTCACTATGCTCTAAAATATAAGCAATAGTGTTTGCATCTAATCTGACGTTGATTGTGTTTAGAACACCACCAGTCATTGGAACTGAATAGTGTGCTTCAAAAATTTCAGGAGTATTAAATGCTAAAAATGAAACTGTATCTCCTTTACTAATTCCAATTTTAGATAATGCACTCGCAAATTTTACAGCTCTTTTATAAACTTCTGTCCATGTATATTTTCTATCTTCATAAACTATTGCCTCATAATTAGGATAAACATCTTTGGCTCTTTCCAAAAATGTTAATGGAGTAAGAGGAATATGATTAGCTTTATTCTTATCTAAATTTGTATCGTAACTGCTCATGATTAATTAAATCTAAAATTCATTATATTTGAACTTCCAGATATTGCAGATTTATAATGAAATTCAGCTCTTGGTAAAACTTTATCAAAATAAAATTTTGCTGTTTTAATTTTATCTTCATAAAATTCTTTATTAGTCTCATAATCAGTAAAACTTACTTCTAATACCTTAATCCAAGAATATGCTATTGATACATAACCAAGCGTTTTTAAATAATCATTTGCAGCTGCGCTAACATCATCTTTTTCAATTTTACTTTTATCCTCAATCCAACCTGTAAATTTATGCAAAATATCCAAGTAATAATCTAATTCCTTGGTGTATGACTTCACCTTTTCATTTTTGCTTTCACACTCACCTTTAACCATATCTAAAAATTTTTGAATGATGTTTCCATTTTTGTTTGAAAGTTTTCTAAAAACTAAATCAGCTGCTTGAACTGAATTTGTTCCTTCATAAATTGGGGTAATTCTATTATCTCTGTATAATTGTTCAATTCCCTGATCTTTTGTATATCCATATCCTCCATGAATTTGCATGGCATCATTAGTTATCTCCATTGCTAAATCAGTAAATAACGATTTTACAACAGGGGTCATCAGTGAAACATAATCAGAAGCTTCTTGTTTAATTTTATCATCTGGATGATAAAGACTAACTTCTGTTTGTTGAGAAAGCCAAAAACAAAGAGCTCTTTCTCCCTCGATAATAGATTTCATATTTAATAGTGATTTTCGTATATCAGCATGTTCAATTATAAAATCTGCACCATTCGTTGATTTTGTATTGTTCGTTTTTCCTTGTTTTCTCTCTTTAGCGTAAGCCAGTGAGTTTTGGTATGCAATTTCCGAAATACCTAAACCTTGAATACCAACAACAATTCTTTCCAAATTCATCATGGTAAACATTGCATTCAAACCTTTGTCTTTTGATCCAATCATATAACCTGTTGCATCATCAAAATTTAAAACACATGTGGCAGAACCTTTAATACCCATTTTACTTTCGATTGATCCTGTCGATATTCCATTTCTTTGCCCTACTGTCCCATCTTCATTTACAATAAATTTTGGAACTAAAAATAAACTTATACCTTTTGTTCCTGCGGGAGAGTCGGTTGATCTAGCTAAAACTAAATGAATTATATTTTCAGTTAAGTCATGATCACCTGATGTGATGAAAATTTTTTGACCACTAATTTTATATGTGCCATCAGCTTGTTGTGAAGCTTTTGTTTTTAATAGACCTAAGTCAGTTCCACAAACTGGTTCTGTTAAGCACATAGTGCCACTCCACTTTCCTTCAACTATTTTTGGTAAGTACTTTTCTTTAATTTCTTCTGGCGCATGATGATTAATACAATTGTAAGCACCAATACTTAATTCGCTATATAATTTGAAAGATAAGCTAGCTGACGAAAGCATTTCATCAAAGAACGCACTAACTGTTTTTGGCATACCTTGGCCACCATATTTTGGATCACACGATAGTGATGTCCAACCATCCTCTATATACTTTTGGTAAGCTTCTTTATATCCTGGGGGTGTTCTAACTACACCATTTTCTAAAACAGCAGGACTGTCATCTCCTATCTTTGCAAGAGGTAAGATTAAATTTTGATTAATTTTTGCTGCTTCTTCTAAAATGTCCTTAACAAGATCTGAGCTGACTTCGTTATATTTTTCCAATTCATTATAATTTTTGTTATCTCTTAATTTTTCAAAGAGAAACAACATGTCTTCGACAGGTGCAGTATAAGTTGGCATTAGTAAAGTTTAGAATAATTCTAGAATTATTGCAATTTTGAAATTATCGCATCACCCATTTCAGAAGTTGATGTCTCTTTCATACCTTCTGATAGAATATCTTTTGTTCTTAGACCGTCATTTAGTACGTCTTGAACTGCTTTCTCTAAAGCATCAGCTTCATTATCAAGATCTAATGAATATCTAAGAGCCATCGCAAAGCTTAATATTGATGCAATTGGATTAGCTATTCCTTTTCCAGCGATATCAGGTGCTGATCCATGAATAGGTTCGTACATAGCTCTCATTTCACCATCTTTATTTTTTGCACCTAATGATGCTGACGGTAAAAGTCCTAAAGACCCTGTTAACATTGAAGCTTGATCTGACAGCATATCACCAAATAAATTGTCAGTAACTATCACATCAAATTGTTTTGGGTTTCTCAAAAGCTGCATTGCACAATTATCAGCAAGCATATGACTTAACTCTACATCTTTATATTCTTTATCATGAAGCTCTTGTACTTCTTCTTTCCAAAGTTGTCCTGCTTCCATAACATTTGATTTTTCACAAGAGGTAACTTTGTTTGATCTTTTTTTAGCCAAATCAAAAGCAACTCTTGCTACTCTAGTAATTTCACTAGTTGTATATGTATGAGTGTTAATTCCTTTTCTTTCACCATTATCAATTGGTTTAATACCTCTTGGCTCACCAAAATATATTCCACCTGTCAATTCTCTCACTATCATTATGTCCAAGCCTGATACAATTTCTGGTTTTAGTGTTGATGCATCAACTAATTGTTCAAAACATATGGCAGGTCTTAAATTAGCAAATAATTTCAATTCTTTTCTAAGTTTTAATAAAGCTCTTTCAGGTTTTTTTGAAAATTCTAAATTATCCCATTTAGGACCACCAACTGCACCAAGCATAACCACTTCACTTTCTAAAGCTTTGTAAAATACTTCGTCAGTTATAGGTGTTCTATGTTTGTCATACGAACAACCACCAGCTAGATCCTCATCTATTTCAAAATCTAAAGATTTGTTATCATTTAACCAATTAATAACTTTTTTTACTTCTCCAATAACTTCAGGGCCAATACCATCACCTGGCAATAAAAGTATTTTTCTTTTTTTAACTTTAATCACTAAAAATCCATGGTTTTTTATTTTTTAAATTTGTTTCAAAATTTTCAATTTTATCTGACTTTTTTAAAGATAGAGCAATATCGTCTAATCCCTCAAGTAAACACTTTTTCTTAAATGGATCTACATCAAACTTGATTTCATTATTTCCATAAACAATTTTTTCGTCATTTAAATCAACTGAAATTTCTTCTTTTCTATTTGCATATTCTGATAATTCTTTGATTTTTTCTTCTTCTAGAATGATTGGTAAAATTCCATTTTTAAAACAATTGCTATAAAATATGTCAGCATAACTAGAACTAATTACACAAGTTATCCCAAAATCTAATAGTGCCCAAGGTGCATGCTCTCTAGAAGAGCCACATCCAAAATTTTTACCAGCAATTAGAATCTTTGAACCATTGTAAGGATTTTGATTTAAAACAAAGTCACTAATTTCTTTACCTTCATCATCATATCTCATTTCAAAGAATAAATTTTTTCCAAGTCCAGTTCTTTTAATCGTCTTTAAAAACTGTTTAGGAATAATCATGTCTGTATCAATATTTACTATGGGTAAATATGCAGGCACACTTTTTAATGTATTAAATTTTTGCATTAATTTTGATACTTCCTCACATCATCTAAATTTCCAGATATTGCAGCTGCAGCTGCCATACCAGGACTAACTAAATGAGTTCTGCCACCTCTTCCTTGTCGTCCTTCAAAATTTCTGTTTGAAGTAGAAGCACATCTTTCTTCAGGTTTTAATTTATCAGCATTCATTGCTAAACACATAGAACAACCTGGCTCTCTCCATTCGAAGCCGGAACTTACAAATATTTTATCCAAACCTTCTTGTTCAGCTTGCTCTTTTACCAAACCAGAGCCTGGAACAACCATTGCATTTACATGTGATGATATTTTTTTATCTTTTAAAATTTTAGCCGCTTCTCTTAAGTCTTCTATTCTGCCATTTGTACAGCTTCCAATAAATACCTTGTCTATTTTAATGTCTTTAGCTGCCATATCTGGTTTTAAACCCATATATTTTAAAGCTCTTTCAATAGAGTTCTTTTTATCCTCATCACTTTCACTTTGAGGATTAGGTACTTTGCCATCTATAGTAATCACATCTTGTGGAGAAGTACCCCAAGTAATCATTGGTAAAATTTCATCTGCATTTAAATTCAACTCTTGATCAAAATTTGCATCTGCATCGGTTTTAAGAGTATTCCAATAGTTTAAAGCTTTTTCCCAATTATCTCCTTTTGGAGACATCGGTTTTCCTTTTAAGTAATTAAATATTTTTTCATCTGGCGCTATTAATCCTGCTCTGGCCCCACCTTCAATTGTCATATTACAAATAGTCATTCTCTGCTCAACACTTAAAGATCTGATTAGATCACCCGCATATTCTATTACTGAACCTGTTCCTCCAGCTGTTCCAATTTTTCCAATAATTTGAAGTATCACATCTTTAGATGTCACTCCTAAAGGAAGTTGCCCATTAACATTTATTCTAAAATTTTTTGCTTTTTGTTGAACCAATGTTTGTGTTGCTAAAACATGTTCAACTTCAGATGTTCCAATACCAAATGCTAAAGCACCAAATGCACCATGAGTTGCTGTATGACTATCACCACATACAATTACTGTTCCAGGTTGAGTAAAGCCTTGCTCAGGTCCAATTATATGAACGATACCTTGTCTTTTATCGTCCATTCCAAAAAGTTGTACTCCAAATTCTTTACAGTTAGCTTCAAGAGTATCAACTTGTATTTTTGACTCCGCATCAGCTATTCCTTTGGTTCTATCTGTTGTTGGTACATTATGATCAGCTACAGCTAAAGTTAAATTGGGATGTCTAACTTTTCGATTGGAGTTCCTTAAACCTTCAAAAGCTTGTGGGCTTGTTACTTCATGAACCAAATGTCTATCAACAAACAGCAATGCTGTTCCATCATCTTGTTGATCAACTAGGTGATCATTCCAAATTTTATCGTAAAGAGTAGTGGACATTGAAAAAAAAATTATTTTTTTTCTGAAGGGCTTTCTGATTTCTGTTCATCTTTAGCTGCTTCAGTCGCTGGAGCTTCTTCTTTAGGAGCTTGTGCTTCTGGTGCTGCCTCTACCGCTTGAGCTTCTTCTTTAGGAGCTTCTGCTGCTGGGGCTACATTTTCTTCAGTAACAGTCTCAGGTTTTACATCAACATCAATTCCAATTTTTTTTCTAATCTTCTCTGCAATTCTTGCTGATTTACCAGTTCTGTCTCTTAGATAATATAATTTAGCTCTTCTTACTTTTCCTGATCTTATAACTTTAATTGAATCGATTAGTGTTCCATATAATGGAAAAGTTCTTTCAACACCTTCACCAAAAGAAATTTTTCTAACTGTAAAAGATGAATTTAAATCTCTACTTTTTTTAGCAATACACACACCTTCAAAATATTGAATTCTCTCTTTTTTACCTTCAGTAATTCTAACACCAACTTTAACAACATCTCCAGGATAGAAATCTGGAATTTTTTTCTCTGATAGTATTTTTTTAACGTTATGTTGGTTTATTTCTTCAATTGTTTTCATATTAATATTTATCAAGTTAATTTTTCTTATATTTTTGCCATAAATCTGGTCTTCGGACGCGTGTTATAGCCTCAGATTGAGATAAACGCCAGTCTTTAATTTTACTGTGATCACCAGATAATAGTACCTCAGGAACGGCTTTTTCCTCCCAAATTTGAGGTTTTGTGTACTGTGGATACTCTAATAACCCATTTTCAAAACTTTCATCTAGCCTTGAATTTTCATTACCTAAAACTCCAGGCAAAAGTCTTAATATACTATCAATCACAACAAATGCAGCGGTCTCTCCCCCCGATAAAATATAGTCTCCAATGCTTATCTCCTCTATGTTTCTAGTAGATAATACTCTTTCATCAACACCTTCGAAATGACCGCAAATAAAAGATACTGACTTCTCATTAGATAATTCTTGAGCATAATTTTGATCAAATTTTTTACCTTTAGGTGATAAATAAATTACTTTTTCACCTTCAATTTTATTTTGATCTAAAGATTTTGCTAGAACATCCGCTTTTAAAAGCATTCCTGAACCTCCGCCATAAGGAGTGTCATCAACTGTTTTATGTTTATCTTCAGCTGCATCTCTAATGTTAACAATATTTAAGTTCCACAACTTTTTAGATAAAGCTTTCCCATATAGGCCTTTAGATAAAGGCCCAGGAAAAACTTCTGGATAAAGTGTAAACACTTGAGCTTGCCACATAAATAATCTTTAAATTATTTTTGTTCCTCTTTAGGAGCTTCTGCTGCTGGTGCCGCTTCTGTTGCTGGAGCTTCTTCTTTAGGAGCTTCTGCTGCTGGTGCCACTTCTGCTGCTGGAGCTTCTTCTTTAGGAGCTTCTGCTGCTGGTGCCACTTCTGCTGCTGGAGCCGCTGCTTTCGGTGCAGCTGCCGGAGCTTCTTCACCTTCTTTTTTTCTCTCTTTTTTTGGAACTGCTTTTTTAGGGTTATTGCCATTTGCAGGCATTGGCATTAATTCATTTTCACCCAAAATTCTTGCAACTCTAGTTGTTGGCTGAGCACCTTGACCTAACCAATACTTAATTCTTTCAGCTTCAAGACCAACTCTCTCTTTTTTATCTTTAGGTAAAAGAGGATTAAAAAATCCTACTTTTTCAATAAATCTTCCATCTCTTGCAAAACGGCTATCTGCTACAACAACTTTGTAAACAGGTCGTTTCTTTGTTCCACCTCTTGATAATCTTAGTTTTAACATTCGTTCTCCTTTTTATTATTTTAATTGATTAAATAGCTCTGGCGGTATTCCTTTATCAGACATACCTTTCAGATTTCCTTTTGACATCTTCTTCATCATTTCAGACATCATTTTAAATTGCTTAAGCAATTTATTGATAGTGGCCGGATCTGTGCCAGAGCCATTAGCAATTCTTTTTTTTCTAGAACCATCGATAAGTTTTGGGTTCTCTCTTTCTCTTTTAGTCATCGACAAAATAATCGCTTCATTTTTAGTAATAATACTTTCGTCAATTCCAGCTGAGTCCATTTGAGATTTCATTTTTGAAACTCCTGGCATAAAAGACATTATTCCCTCGATACCACCCATTTTTTTCATTTGTCTCAACTGAGTTAAATAATCTTGCATGGAAAATTGACCTTTTTTTAAATTTTCCTCTGCTTTTTTAATATTCTCTTCACCTAAATCTTGTGCAGCTTTTTCTACAAGAGATACAATATCTCCCATTCCAAGAATTCTGTTAGCTATTCTGTCAGGGTGAAATACCTCAAGATTATCAACTTTTTCTCCAATACCTAAAAATTTAATTGGAACATCAGAAACATATTTCATACTAACAGCTGCACCACCTCTGGCATCCCCATCTGCTCTAGTTAAAATTATTCCGGAAAGATTAACTGTATTTTTAAATTCTTTTGCTACAGATGCTGCTACTTGTCCTGTTAATGAGTCTGCAACTAAAAATGTTTCTGTAGGGTTTATTACATTTTCAATTTGCTTAATTTCACTCATCATTTGTAAATCAATTTGAGTTCTACCAGCAGTATCAAATAAAATAATTTCAGCTCCATTTAAATTGGCTGCACTAATTGCTCTTTGACAAATATCTGTTGGTTGCTGACCCTCAATAATAGGTAATGTTAAAATATTATTTTGCTCTCCAAGTGATCTAAGTTGTTCTTGAGCAGCTGGTCTATAAATATCAAGACTGACCATCATTACTTTTTTCTTTTTATTGGTCTCTAAATATTTTGCTAATTTTGCAGTTGTAGTTGTTTTTCCTGACCCTTGTAATCCAACAAGCATCATAGGAACTGGCGGTACAGCATTAAGATTTATCTCATTATTTGATCCTCCTAATAGATTAACCAACTCATCATAAACAATTTTAACAACCATATCCCCGGGAGAAGTTGATCTGATGATTTCTTGACCTAAAACTTTTGGTTTTACATTTTCAATGAAATCTTTAGCTACTTCTAAAGTAACATCAGCCTCTAACAGGGCCTGTCTGATACCTCTTAGTCCCTCATCTACTTGAGCTTCATCAAGTGAAGGAGCCTTTTTTAAAGAAGAAAAAATTTCTTCGAATTTACTTGTTAAGTTTTCAAACATAATTATTACGCACAGCAGTAATCGCACTAGTGGGCGAAGCCTCGCTGACTAGTGTCGATCTCTTTGTTTCCAAAGACACCGCAAAGTTAATGTTTTTGCGGAAACGGAAACAACCTATAATAGAGGTTCAAAAAGTCAATAAATAAGTTAAATATCTATCTATGGATATTAAAGCTTTTAAAATGGATGGTTTAGGCAATGATTTTGTAATTATTGATCAAAGAAATCAAAATTATAATCTCACAAAAGATCAAATTATTAAAATTTGTGATCGTAATTTTATTGGATGTGATCAGCTAATTTTTATCCAAAAAAGTGATAAGAAAAATGCTGAATTGGCATTCTATAATTCAGACGGAAGTATTTCTGGTGCTTGTGGAAATGGTACTAGATGTGTAGCCGATCTTTTATCAAAAGAAAATAATGATAAAGAAATTATACTTTGGACTTCTTCTGGGGAGTTAAAATCAAAAATTTTAGATAATAATCTAGTGGAAACTGAAATTGGAATCCCAAAAACTAATTGGGATGAAATTCCATTAATCAAAAATTTAGACACAAAAAACTTAAACATTAAAATTGTTAATAAAAATAATGCTGAACATATAGGTGGTACTTCTATTAATGTTGGAAATCCTCATGTTGTCTTTTTTGTAGATAATATTGAGGACTATGACCTAAAAAAAATTGGACCTGAAATAGAAAATCATAATTATTTTCCAGAAAAATGTAATGTCACTCTTGCAAAGGTTATTAGTAGAAAATTAATTAAAGTTAAAGTTTGGGAAAGAGGAGCTGGACTAACAAAGGCATGTGGAACAGCGGCATGTGCTACAGCTGTAGCTGCAAACATTAATGGATTAACTGATAAAAAAACTGATATTGAATTTGCATTAGGTAAATTATCAATATCAATTGATGCAAATAATAGTGTTCATATGAAAGGGCCTGTCTCAGATATTAAAAATATTGAGATTAATATTTAATGGGAATTTTTGATAAATTTAAATCTGGTTTTAAAAAAAGTGCGTCTGCTTTTACATCTGGCTTAAGAGATATAGTTGTAAAAAAAGAAATAGACGACAAAACTTTGGATAGAATTGAAGAATATTTAATTCAATCTGATGTTGGAATTGTAGCTGCATCTGAAATTAAGGAAATAATTTCAGATAGTAAAATTGATCCAAGTAAAGATATTACTGATGAAATAACTATTATTCTCAAAGAGTATATTGTTTCTTTGATGAAGCCTCTTGAAAATACTTCTTTTTTTCAAAAGAAAGAAAAAATTAATGCCACATTAGTTTCGGGTGTTAATGGAGTTGGAAAAACAACAACTATTGGAAAAATTAGTAAAATATTAAAAGCAAATGGAAATAAAGTCATGCTGGCAGCATCTGACACCTTTAGGGCTGCAGCAATTGAACAATTAGAAAATTGGGCAAATAAAGTAGAAGTTGAGATAACAAAATCTTCCCAAGGTGCAGACCCTGCATCTGTTGCCTATAAAGCTATTGAAGAAGCAATTGCTAATAATTTTAATCAAGTCTTAATTGATACTGCGGGAAGATTACAAAATAAAAAAAATTTAATGGAAGAATATAAAAAAATAGCAAATGTAACAAAAAAAATAGATCCTGAAGCTCCTCACGACGTAATTTTAGTTTTAGATGCTACCTCAGGTCAAAATGTAATCAATCAAGTTGAAGAATTTAATAAAATTATTCCAATCACTGGTCTTATAATGACAAAGCTAGATGGTACTGCTAAAGGAGGAATTCTTCTAGCTGTTGCTAAAAAATATAAGCTTCCAATTATTGCTCTTGGCTTAGGAGAGAAAGAAGATGATCTGCAAATTTTTGAAGCAGAAAAATTTGCTGAAGCCTTTACTCAAATTAATTGATTAAAGTGCTTGATATTAAAGGCTTATAGAAGGTGCACTTATAATTCTCTTTGAAATCATCATGTCCACAATTCTTAGCTATCGATGAAATAATAAAATCAAATTTTCCATTTTTTGGATAAAGTTCTAATTTTTTTTCTCTTATATCAAATTTAAAATTAGCATTTAAACTTTTAACAGCACTAATCATAACTAATGTCTTGTTATCCTTTAAAAGATAATAAGCAAAATCATCAGGAAAAACTGGAAAATCATATTCTTCAAGAAAATATTTTGCTCTAGAAGGAAACCACTCATAAGAAATTAGTGGAAACGAAGTTTTTGTTTTATAATCATACATATAAAGATCTTTGGGATAGTCATTTATATAATTACTGTTTTCTCCTCTGGCCAATATAGCCTTCTCTCTAGTTTTAAAATATAAAGCAAAATTTTTATTATGTGAATTCATCTGATCTATATGAAATAAATTATCAACTAATGATTTATTTTCTTGGGTTAGACCAAGATTTTTAAAAGATAAAAAAATAATAAATACTAAAAGTGTTTTTTTCACACATTGTATTTAATTAAAGAATTTGTGTTATGTTTGTTTGGAATGTGGCTTAATTTAAACTTTTAATAAATGTTTTTAGCGCAGATACAAGCTTTTCATCATATTCCATCATATGATCGTCAAATTTTGTAAAATATGAATACTTAGGTTGATTGGCAATTTCATAAATTTTTTTGCCCATCCAAAAAGGAACAATTTGATCAACCTCACCATGCAAAACTAAAACTGGGGTATTAATATTTTTAATTTTATTTTGATTGTCATACTTATCTTTTAATAAAATAGACACTGGAATATAGGGATAAAAATTTTTTGCAGCTTCTACCATTGATGTAAAAGGTGTCTCGAGTACCAACCCAGCATAATTATTACTTTGTGCAATCTCAGTTGCAACACCCGTTCCAAGAGACTCTCCATAAAGAATTATATCTTTTTCTGTTAAGCCTAATTTTTTAAGCCATGAAATTGTGCTATTGGCATCTATATAAAGCCCTTTTTCACTTGGTTTTCCTTTGTTACCACTGAAGCCTCTCCAAGCTATTATTAAAAAATTAACATCTAAATCTTTAAAATGATTCAATTTGTGAATTCTATTTTCAAGTTTGCCAGCATTGCCATGAAAATAAACGATTGTTTTAAAATTTTTTAGATCTTTTTTATGAAACCAGCCTAATAAGCTTATATTGTCTGGAGTTACAATTTTAACTCTCTCTACTTCTACTTCTAATTTATCACCAGAATAATTGTTCTCTTCTGGGTGATACATTAAGCTTCGTTGAAAAATAAAAAGTAAAATTAATACTGATACATAAACAACAATTATTCCAATAATTACTTCCAAAAAAAAATTCCTATGTTTTAGTTTCATAATTTTTTTTAGCCAAATAGACACCAATGAATACTAAAACTGTACCTAAATAATGAAAGGACTCAAGCTTTTCATCAAAAAATATAAATCCATAGATTGCTGCATAAATTGTAAAAATATAAAGAGTAAAACCAGTTAAGGATGCACCTAAACTTTTTTGAGCTTGCGTATAAAGAGTAAAGGCAATTATTCCTGGAGATATTGCAGCAAATATAACCCATAAAAAAAAGTTAGAATTAAATATTGTTCTTTGAACAACTACTTCTTCAACTATGTAAAAAGGTAACAAGCTAACTGCTCCAAAAAATGCTACTAATGTAAATCTTTGAAAAATAGGTAATTGAGATTTCCAATAAAAAAGGTAGATAGAATAAAGAGCCCAGCCAATAGCAGCAGCCAGCATCCATAGATCACCGATAGTAAAATTTAAATTCAATAAAAGATTCAAATCACCCTTAATAATAATTGCAAAAACACCAATTAAACAAGTAACCAAGCCAACAATTTTAACAAAATTAATTTTTTCATCAAAAAATATTGCAGAAATCATAATAATAAATATCGGCGAAGAGGTGTAAATAATACCCATATTTGTAACTGTTGTTGTTTCTCCTGCTAAAAAAGGAAATGCTCCACAAACACCACATCCCATTGCACCTAAAAAGAAAAGTTTCTTAAATTCTTTTTTAATTATTTTTGAATTTTTTATTAATAATGAATAAGTAAAGGGCAAAAGTAACAGAACAACTACAGTCCATCTCCAAAATGCTAATGAGATTGGAGGTACATACTCAACTCCAGCTCGTGCAACTATCAAATTGGATGCCATAAAAATAGGCTGAATAAACAAAAGTGAAAATGCTAAAAAATTATTTTTTTTGTTAGACAATTTTTTTAATTAAAAACTATTTTTTATCGAAGAAAGCTTCGTAGACCATCATAAATATTGCAATAGCCATTAATATATAAACTGGCAAGACATCAAAAAAACCTATCATAGTAGATCGTGTCAAAGTTGTTGCTAACCCAATGAGAAATGAACCCGCAAGTAAACTGCCAAGTAGTGTTGTAAATTTTTGCATTTTATTTATTACATTCCTTTTCTAGCCAATTAGCAACACCTAAAAATCTATGATCATCATAACGAGCTCCAACAAGTTGTACTCCTAAAGGCATATTATTTTCACCTTGTAACAATGGTAAAGAGATACATGGTGTGCCAAGATATGACCAAACCTTATTAAATTCAGCTGTGCCAGTACTTTTTAAACCTTTGGGAGCCACACCTGGACTAGAAGGTGTTAAAACACCATGATAATCTTCAAATACTTCTTCATAAGAGTCATAGCTTCTTTTCATGAAATCTATAGCTTCAGAATATTCTTTAGCTGAATATTTATTACCTTTTGCAATTGCATCCTGCATATATTTAGATAATTTTTTTTTATATTTCTTATAATAAAGTCCAAAGTTATTTGCTAAATCAGTTTCATGAATTATCTGATGATATTTATGAATATCTTTAAAATAAGAAGGTGTATCAAAAACTTCTATATTTTTTTTAAATGATTTAATAAAATATTCAAAAGCGTCTCTAGACTTCTTTTCAATTAGCTTCCAGTGATCTGTTTTATAAAAAATAAATTTTGGTTCAAACAAAGGTCCTTTTTTTGTTTCGCTCAGCATATCTTCACTTGAATAATAAATTGTCGCTTTATCATGACTATCTTTTTTAATTAAAACTTTTGCTAGCAAGGCAACATCTTCTACTGATCTTCCAAAAACTCCCATGTGATCTAGTTTTTCAGATGTTTTTAAAACTCCATTTCTTGAAATTAATCCGTATGATGGTTTATAACCAACAACACCACAATAAGATGCAGGTCTTATAACTGATCCACCAGTTTGTGAGCCAATTGATAATGGAGCCATAAAAGCTCCAACAGATGCTGCTGATCCACTAGAAGAACCACCTGGCGTTCTTGAATGATCATGTGGGTTTGTAGTTTTTGAAGGACCAAGATAAGCAAGTTCAGAAGTTGCTGTTTTACCCATGACTATTGCTCCTGCAGAAAGAAGTAAGTCAACTATTTCAGCGTTTTGAGAGTAAGATTTACCTTTTCTGATAGGAGTTCCACACTCAGTTGGCATATCAACAGTTCCAATAATATCTTTTAAAGCAATAGGAATACCGTGTAATGGACCTGTTGGTTTACCAGATCTTCTGTGTTGATCTGCCTCCTCTGCTTTTTCAAGCAAAAGTTTTTTATCAAAATGAGCCCAAGCTTTTACATCTTTTTCAAATTTATTAATTCTTTCTATATATTTTTGACAAACTTCTACTGAAGTTAATTGAGCATCTTTTATTTTAGAAACAATTTCTTCAACCTTAAGCGAAAATATATCTGTCATTTTTATCTAATCTGCAAATAATGTTTCTGGTAACCATAATGCAATTCCTGGAAACATATACATTAAAAACATTGCAAAAATTACAATACCAAGAAATGGCATTATACCAGCAAATATCTGCATCAGTTCAACATTATTTTTTTGAACACCTTTTAAATAATAGGCAGACATGGCCATTGGTGGTGTTAAAAAAGATGTTTGTAAGTTAAGCGCTATTAACATTGCAAAGAAATATGGGTTAACATCAAATACTTCTAATAATGGTAAAAATATTGGAACAAAAATAATTAAAATTTCTGTCCACTCTAATGGCCATCCTAAAAGAAAAATTATTATTTGGGTAATTATTAAAAATTGCCAAGTAGTTATATTTATGGATGTAAAGAAATGCTCGAATACCTCGTGACCACCTAAATAAGAAAATACAGATGAAAAAGTCCAAGAACCAATGAACAACCACATAATCATTGCTGTAGTCTTTGCTGTTAAAAAAACTGACTCTTTAAAACTTTGCCATTTAAGAGTTTTATAAAACCAAGATAAAAGTATTGCTCCAAAGGCTCCTGCTGCGGCTGCCTCTGCAGGTGTTGCAATTCCTGCCAAAATAGTTCCAAGCACTAACATTATTAATCCAAATAATGGAACAAAAGAAACCAATACCTCTTTTAAAATTTCTGCTCTTGGTGGGATATCTTCAGCTAGTGGTTTTGGTGCAATAGAAGGATTTAACCAAGCCCTGGTAACAGCATAAGCAATATAAAGACCGGCTAACATTAAACCTGGAAATATTGCTGCTGCAAATAATCTTAGTGGTGATAATTGTGCAATTACTGAATAAACAATTAACATAATGCTTGGGGGAATTAAAATTCCTAAACATCCACCTGCACAAATAATTCCTGATGCAAATTTTTTATCATATCCAGCTTTAACCATTGCTGGCCAAGCAAGCAATCCCATTAAAGTAACAACTGCACCAATAATTCCTGTTGCAGTAGAAAATAGTGTACAAGTTATTAAAGCAGCAACTGCCATCGATGCAGGAAGTCTATGAGCTGCTAATCTTATTGCAAAGAATAATTTTGCAACTATCCCTGCTCTTTCAACGAGATACCCCATAAATAAAAATAATGGTACTGCTGTAAGAACATTGTTGTCCATCACTGTATAGGTGTTTTGAACAAATAATTGAAATATTCTATTGTCAAATATATGCTCCATCATGGTAGCATCGTAATAAGCGTAATAGCCGAAACCAATTCCCATTGCCATTAACGTAAAAGCAATCGGAAATCCAAGGAGAACAGCAAACAAAAATATACCCATCATAAAAATTGCAATTTCTGGATTTGTCAGACTAAATAACATTTTTTTTATCCTCTTCTTGAGCTGCCCTCATAAGCACTTGCTCAGTTTCTTCTGCAACAACAAGTCTCGCTGGCCATTTACCTGTTTGAATACAAATAATTGATCTAAATACTTCACTAATACCTTGAATGATTAACAAGACACCTGCGGCTGGAATCATTGATTTAACCATATAAATTTGAATTTGTGCTGGACTACTCCAGCTTGTTTCTTTTATTTTCCATGCAAGAGCTGCATACTCATATCCGTAAAAAGCTAAAGCAATAACACCAGGAAAGAAAAATAAAAAATAAAGGACTAGATCTATCCAAGCTTGAGTTCTTTGACTAAACAATCTGTAAATAACATCACCTCTTACATGCGCTTCCGTTGCAAGACAATATGCGCCCGACATCATAAGAATGGCACCATACATTTGCATACTAAAATCAAAATTCCATAGAGTGGGTGCATTAAAAACGTAAGCCATCACTACTTCATAAACCGTTCCTCCCATTAAAATTACAATACACCAAGAAAAAGCTTTACCCATTGAGGTACTTAAAGTGTCAGCAAATTTAATGAAAAATTTCATCATATAAAAATATATTAATTCTATTAAAAAAAAAGGGGGTTTTTCAACCCCCTCTTCTAAATTAATTTAAAGTTAATTAAATTTTAACTTTTCCAATTGGACCAAACTCATTTTCATAAGCTAATTTATAGTTCGGTTGATTCATCAACAGATACTTCATAGTTCTCTTAGCGTATGCTTTTTGCGAGTCTACTACTTTCTTAAAGAAAGCATCTTTTCCAGAGAACTCAGCAATGATTTTATCCCAACCTTTTAACTGTTCTGCTAGGATAGCATCAGATGTTTGGTATACATTCACTTTGTGCTCATTCATCAGCTTAGCTAAATCTTGTGAATATCTAACTAGTGCTTTGAAGTAGTTATCTGAGTTTGCGGCATAAGCAGCATTTCTCAAGATAGCTTGATGAGCAGGTGAAAGGCTATTCAGTCTCTTAGTGTTCATAGGAATTTCGAACATTTCCTGAGATTGGTGGAAACTTCCTAAGTGATAGTGTTTAGAGACATCTTGCATTCCAAACTGTGAGTCTGATGTTGGGTTGTTAAACTCAGCAGCATCAATCAAACCAGTTTTCATAGCTGGTTGGATTTCACCACCTGGTAATTGTCTTACGACCATTCCCATAGCAGTTAAAACGTTAGTCGCAAGACCAACTGTTCTATACTTCATACCTTTAACATCAGATACTTTAGTTACATTCTTTTTAAACCAACCAAATGGTTGAGCTGGCATAGGCATATGGAAGAAACCAGTGTAGTTGAATCCTACACTTTTAACTGCTTCTTCGTATAATGCTCTTCCTCCACCATACTCCATCCATCCCATAACTTCTTGAGATGACATTCCGTATGAAGGACCAGTTCCAAAAAGTGAAGCTGCAGCATTTTTTCCATACCAATATGCAGTCACCCAGTGACCCATATCAACTACGCCTGAACTTACTGCTTGTCCAATTTCTGAAGTTTTTACAATTGCTCCAACAGGCTGAAGATCAATTTTTAGTTCTCCTCCTGACATGTCGCTAACCATTTTTGCGTAATCTCCTGCCATTTCAAAAAAGATGTTAGCGCCAGAAGGCCAAGCTGCTTGCATCTTTAAAGTTAATGGAGCACCAAAAGCTACATTTGGCATTGCTACAGCTGTCGCTGCTGCTGCACCTGTTGCTGCTGCTGCTTTGAAGAACTTACGTCTTGAAGGTGTTTTGTTAGCCTTCAATGATTTCTTTTCTTTAATCATTATTACTCCTATAGTTGTTAATTAACTTCTCAATTTAAGCACAAAATTTAATTAGAGTCATTCTAAATAGGTGTACAGATTGCCACTTATAGCCTTATTATACAATCCTAGGTGGTACTATTATATTAATTTATCATTTTCATATACGCAGCATTTTTCAGCTGGAATATGTAATCTAACATTACTTGATGGTACTTCAGTTTCTCTATTAATTTTAGATTTAATAATAAGATTTCCCATTTTAGCAGTTAATAATTTGTAGTTTCCTAAGTCTTCGACTTTATCTACATCTACATTTAATGAGTTTTCTGTTTGATCGTTAGCAATCTTGATAAATTCAGATCTAATTCCCAATTTAATCTTTTTATCTTTTAAATTTGTTAAATTAGTATTTGTTTTAATTATAGTATCATTAATTTTGACACTATCATTTGAGATTGCAACGGTCTCAAATAAATTCATTGCTGGTGAACCAATAAAATAACCAACAAAAGTAGTATTAGGTCTTTCAAATAGTTCTTTTGGTGTTCCAGCTTGAACAACTTCACCTTCACTCATAACTATTATGTTATCAGCAAAAGTCATGGCTTCGTTTTGGTCGTGAGTTACATAAACTAGTGTTGTTTTAAACTCCTCATTGATCTCTTTAAGCTTTCTTCTTAATCTAAATTTTAGATCAGGGTCGATCACTGTTAATGGCTCATCCATTAAAACTGCCGCCACATCTTCTCTAACTAATCCCCTTCCAAGAGATATTAATTGTTTTTGGTCTGCAGTTAATTTTCTTGCAGGTGAATTTAAAAAAGACTCTAAATTTAAAGTATCAGCAACAGATTTAACTCTTTCATCAATTTTATCTTTTGAAAAATCTCTACATTTTAAAGGAAAGGCTAAATTTTCATAAACTGTCATTGTGTTGTAAATTACTGGAAATTGAAAAACTTGAGCTATATTTCTGCTTTCAGTTTTTAAGTCAGTTACATCTTTATCATCAAATAATATGTTTCCCGCAGAAGGTCTAACTAAACCAGATACAATATTTAACATCGTTGTTTTTCCACATCCTGAAGGTCCTAGAATTGCGTATCTTTTTCCATTTTCCCAAGTCATAGAAAATGGATTTAATGCATAAACAGGATTTGGATCATTTGGATTATATGAATGAGAAATATTATTTAAATCAATTTTAGACATATGAACCTCCAAATGGTGAGGAAGCTAATATTCCACTTTCTTCAAATGCATAAAGTTTATTAATATTAAAATCAATTTTTACCTTGTCATGAATATTAAAATTCATAACTTCTTCTATTGAAGTTATAATTTTTGCACTTCCTCTTGTAAGATGAAGTAAAGTTTCTGAACCACTAATTTCAGCTAATTCTACTTCGAATTCAAAACCTTTATCACTTAATTCAATATCAGAAGCTCTAATACCTAAATTAAAATTTTTATCTTTTATGTTAGATAGATGATTTGGAATATCTATTTCTATTCCTTCAAATTTAATTTTGTTAGAATCTATATTGGTTTTTAAAATATTCATTGGAGGATCATTAGAAATTTCTGCAACTTTTAATGTCTTTGGGTTTTCAAAAATTTCTTTTGCAGGCCCAACTTGTAAAACTTTTCCCTCATCAAGAACAATTACTTCGCCATTAAGCTCCATAGCTTCTCTCGGATCTGTTGTTGAAAATATAACAATGCTCTCTTCTGATAAACCTTGTGAAAAAATATTTTTAAATTCTTCTCTTAACTGTTCTCTTAATTTGTAATCTAAATTCACCAATGGCTCATCTAGAAGTAAAATCTTTGCATTCTTTACCAAAGATCTCGCTAGAGAAACTCTTTGCTGTTGACCACCTGATAATTCTTGAATTTTTCTTTTTTCGTAACCCTCTAGACCAACTGATTTGAGAGATTTTAAAACTACATCATTTATTTCATGATTGTCTATTTTCCTTTGTTTAAGCGGGAAAGCGACGTTCTCAAAAACATTAAGGTGAGGATAATTAATAAATTGCTGATAAACCATTGCTATATTTCTTTCCCAGACCGGAACTTTTAAAAAATCCTTATCTTCAAATTGCATTTCACCTTTATCTGGAGTTAATAACCCAGCTATAGTTTTCAATAATGTTGTTTTCCCCGATAAAGTTCTTCCAAGAATGGTATAAATATTTCCTTTTTTGAAATTAAAGGATACTTCGTTTAAATGAAATTGTTCATCTGGTTTATATGATAAATTCTCAGCAATTAAATTCATTACTTAATAGCTCCTGACAAATTTCCTTTGGATAAGTATCTTTCTACAATAAATGCAACTATTATTAATGGAGCTACTGACACTAAAGCAGAAGCAGATAAACTCCACCAGGGTGTTATGGATGAATTTAAGGCTACAATTTTAACTGGTAATAACTGTACTTCTGTAAAAGTTAATATGAATGCAAAGAAAAAATCAATCCAGCCAAATATGATACAAAACATTCCAGCAACAATTAAGCCTGGTACTGAATTAGGTAAAACTACTTTAAAAAATGCTTGATAAGGATTACATCCATCAATTAATGCTGTTTCGTCAATTTCTCTTGGAACTTTATTAAAAAAATCGACCATAATCCAAACTGCAATTGGCATTAGTAAAACGATATAAACAACTATTAATCCAATTAAACTATCTAATAGATCAATTGCACCTAAGAATAAAAAAAATGGAATTGATAAAACAATTGGTGGCATAATTCTTTGCGAAATAAAGAAAAATGTAATGTCATTATTTTTTACAAAACCAGCCTTAAATGTAAATCTAGAAAGCGCATAAGCAGAAAGAGTACCAAGCACAATACTAATAAGACTTGCAGTGCAGGTTACAAACAAACTATTAAAATAAGGTTCAATAATATCAACCCCACCATTTGCAGGAGATTTAATTAGGACTTTCCAACCTTCTAATTTTGGTTCAAAATCAACCCAAGGAATATAGGTTGCGCCTCCATTCACTGAATTAAAATCTTTAAAAGAAGTTGTAAGAGCCCAAAGAAAAGGTGCTACTACAAAAACTGTCCAAATTGTTATGAAAGAATATTTTAAAAATTTGTATAATTTTCCCATATCTAATCTTTAAGTAATAATTTGGTTAATCCTTTTGCAATAAAAGTTAAGCTTATGATCATAATAATTAAATAAGTGAATGACATTGAGGCTGCATAACCCATCTGAAACTCTCTTAATCCCTTAATAAAAATATAAAAACTAGAAGTTTCAGTCGATGTACCTGGGCCTCCTGAGGTCAAAACATAAACTGTATCCATTATTTTTGAGGCTTCAATTAATCTAATAATAATTGCTCCAATTGAAATTGGTGCCATCAAAGGAAATGTCACATAAATAAACTTTCTTATTGGGCTCGCACCATCAATAGCTGCTGCCAAAAATGGCTCTTTTGGAAGTGACAAAAGGCCCGCCAATAACAGCAAAAACATAAATGGTGTCCATTGCCAAACTTCAACAATTATAACAGTAATTTTTGCCAATGTAGGGTCTGTAAGCCATTTGGGAGACATTCCAAAATTTGATAAAATGTCGTTTACGGGACCTAAAGACTCGTGAAAAAAAGTTCTCCAAATAACAGTCATGATCACTGGTGTGGTCATCATTGGGATTAGAAACAATACTCTAAAAAATCTTTGAAATTTAATATCCTTCCAAACCATGTGAGCTAAAGCAAATCCAATTACATACTGAAGAATGACTGTAGTAACAGATAAAAAACTTAATCTTAAAAATGATTGCCAGAATCTTGGGTCGTCTGTAAATAATCTAATATAGTTTTCAAGGCCTATAAAATTTAAACCGTTATAACTATTCCATCCAGATAAGCTCAAACGTACTACAAAAATTATTGGGAATATTAGTATTCCAATTAAAACAAATAATCCTGGAAATAAAAAGACGTATTTATGTTTAAAGTTCATTCTTTCGAAATTGAGTTTTATTAAATGTGGCCACAAATAGTGGCCACATAATAATTAAGTTATCTTTATAACTTGTTATCTTCCATTTTAACACCAACAGCGTAGTCTTCTTGAACGTTTTTCTTACCTACTCTGTTAACAATTGCTTCCCATTCTTTAGCTACTTCATCTAAAGCTTCTTGCGGAGACAATTGTCCTGCAAGTGCTTTTGAAGTTCCTGTAGCAACTGCACTAGTGAACTCAAATACACCTCTTACTCTTAAAGGGAAAACTCTGTTTTTACTTTTTTCCATATCTTTAAGTGTTTTAGTGTAACTGTTAGCAATCTCTGGATCCCAACCCATGGTATCTATATAAAGTTTTGGATCAAAGTCAGAGTTTTTAAATGGGTTAACACCAAAGTTACCAATAGCTAGGTCAGCTTGGTGGTTTGCTCCGTTAGAGAAAAAACATAGATAGTCAAATGCCATCTCTTGTACTTTACTCTTCTTAGCAACTCCAACTGCCCAACCCCATACAATATATGGTGCTTGGTTATATTGGTTTTCCCATTTACCAGTTACTCTATTCCAAACTTTATCTGCGCCTGGAAGGGGAGCTGTTCCTACTTTATTTTTAATAGGACTGTCATCTTGCATCGCTGCAATGAAAGCATCATCCCATGAAAAACTAAATAAAGTTTGACCACCACCAAATGATCCAATTTCATCACCTAGTCCAAAGTTAATTCCTCCAGGAGGAACGTACTTAGTAGCCTCAACCCAATCACCTAAAGCTTCAACAAAACCTGGATTGTTGATATTTGGTTTCATAGTTTCTAAATCAAAAAAGAAACCACCTGGAGTTCTTGGATTTTTAGCATACGCTACTGATCTACTGAAAAAAGCTGCAAACATTAAGTCATCTTTTTTCATAACTTCAGCTGAACCGTATTCTTTTTCTCCATCTCCATCCCAGTCCCAATCGTTAAAGTACTTGGCCATTTCGCCATACTCTTTCCATGTTCTTGGAACTCTTAACTCTTTACCAGTATCTGCTTTGTATTTTTTTTGCATTTCAGGATTATCTATTACGTCTTTTCTGTATTTTAGATAATGTCTGTCGCCATCAACTGGGTATTGATACATAGTTCCATCCCAAGAAGAAACACCAACATGAGATTTAGTTACATCTTTCATCTCAACTGTATTGATATATTGTTTAGGAACTGGTGCTAAGTATTGTCTCCAGTCATTAATAAAGTTAGAAAAACCAAATACGATATCGTATGGAGCTTGACCAGCTTTAAAAGGAACCATGGCTTTTGCATACAAATCACCTGCTGGTGTATGAGTTACATCAACTTTTGCTCCTGTTAGTTTTGCAAACTGTTCAGCATGAAGAGCTGTAGGCTGTCCGATTACTGGAACTGCGTGCGTATTTATTTTAAGAGTTTTTCCTTTATAATTTTTCTTAGAAATTTTTTCGTAAGAACAATCACCTGGAATATCTCCCGTAGCCTTGATATGTGGAAATTGATCACTCCACTTATCGGCATATGCCATAGGGCTAAATATCAAAACTCCTGATATGATAGCACTTAGACAAGTTTTAGTTATTTTCATTTTCACCTCTCTCTATTTATTATTACGGAACTAAAACAGCTCGTCCCTTAACCTTACCTTCGTTAAGATCATGAAGCGCTTTATTAGCATCGCCTAATTTATATTCTTGCATGGATAGCTTAACCAAACCTTTGTTAGCTAATTCCATAAGTTCATATAACTCAGACCACGTTCCCACTAAATTTCCTATTATGTTTTTTTCTGAAATGATTACATCAACAGCTAGGATTTTAATTTCCTCCCCGTAGCCAACGATATAATAAAATCCACCACCTGAAGTCATGTCTAGTCCCATTTTTGTAGAACCATGTTCTCCAACAAAATCGATAACAGCTTCAGCACCTTTGCCTTTAGTAAGCTCTAGCACTCTCTCATTTTCGTTTCCATCGATAAGAACGCCTTCATCACCACCTAAGGCCATAGCATGATCTAATGCTGCTTTAGATTTTTCAACAATAATAATATTTGCTGCACACATTGCTCTTAAACATTGAATTGCAATATGTCCTAATCCACCAGCACCAATAATCACACAACTTTGACCTGGCAATAAATGTCTAGTTGCTTTTTTAACAACTCGATAAGCTGTTAAACCTGCATCTGAGAAAGGTGCCACATCTTTAGGTGCCAATACTGTAGGTAACTTAATTAAGTTACGTACACTTGTCTTTAGCAATTCAGCATAACCACCTTCTTTAATATTTAAACCTGGAAATGCTCCTTCTTCAGCATGTTGGTCTAAACCTCTTCGGCAACTTAAACATGTGCCATCAGTTCCTGAAATAATTGGATGCAAGATTACAGGATCACCTTTTTTATATCCAACCACATCTTTTCCTACTTCTTCAACCCATCCAGCATTTTCATGACCCATAACCATAGGCAGTAAATCTCCTTTAGGATCTTGAATATGTTTCCAAACACCTTCAACAATGTGTAAGTCAGTTCTGCAAACTCCTGCAGCACCAATTTTAACAATCACATCTGATGATTTTTCCAACTTTGGTTCTGGCATTTCTTGTTCTGTAACCCAGACTTTTTCTTTCATTTCTGGATCATACTTATGTAAAACTTGTGCCTTCATAATTTTTCTCTCCTAATCTATTTTCTCAAAGCTTATTCAACAGGTGGACTAAGTAATAGTCAACGCGACTCAAATATGTTCAATAAATGTACAAATACAACCTGTGGTTAGTTGTTTTGAGGTTTAAAGGCTCCTAAGATGAGAGATGCAAAATTTAAATTCTGCAAACAAAGAGTTTAAAAGTATTCTAAAAAAAAGAGGAATGTTCTCAAATAAAATGGGAGATGAAATTTCTGAAAGTTGGTTGAGGTGTATTTCTACAGGTCTTGATCCATTTAAAGATCCCAAACAAAGCCTCATATCTTCAATTGAACTTAAACAGATTAAAGAAAAAAATGAAGTGTTAAGAAAAATTGTCATCCCAGAAATAGAATTACTTTATTCACAAATTGCAGGTACAAATTTTATGGTAGCTTATTCAGATGAAAACGGATTGGTACTTGACACTATATATGACAAAACTTGCTTAGAAGGTGATGTTGGTAAATCAGTAATACCAGGCTCTATATGGGCAGAAAAAATTTGTGGCACAAATGGTCTGGGATTGTCAGTTGAACTTAAGAAGCCCACAATAGTATCTGGTAAAGAACATTTCTTTATTGCACATGAAAAAATATCATGCTTTGCGAGTCCAATAATTAATTATGATGGTAAAACAATAGGTATTATTGATGCCTCGACAGACTCTAAATCAAGAGAGCAGCATACTTTAGCATTGGTAAAATTAGCAACAAGAAGTATTGAAACAAAATTATTTATTAATAAATTTTCAAATGAATTAATTCTATCTTTTCATCCAAGATCAGAATATCTTTCTACTACAAGTGTTGGGTTATTAGCTATTAATGGTGATGGAGTAGTAGTAGGAGCAAATAGTAATGCTAAAATTATGCTCCATGGATTAGCAGATTTAAAGAATGAAAACTTTAATAATATTTTTACAAATTCATTTTCATCTATAGCATCTGATTTACTTAATAATAAAATATTAAAAATAACTGATCATTTAGGGTCGTCTGTTTTTGTAGTTAAGAGTCAAAACTTTAGAGAAAGTAAAATTAAAGAAAAAAATTTATCAAACAAAACTTATGCATGTCGAAATTGTAAAGATACAAAAATTAAAAGAGAAAAGTGTATATTAATTAAATCAACTTTTTTAGAGACAAATAATATCTCAGTAGCTTCAAGAAAACTTGGTGTATCAAGAACAACTATTTATAAACATCTAAGATAATTCATTTACTTTAATTTCATTATAAAAAATAAATAAGATAATAAAGATGTTATAAGTACAAATAACATTGCTAATTTAAATGAAATTATTTCTGTAAAGTTTAGACTCATTCCTGCATCAATAATCAATCCAATAATCCATTGCATAAAAAATGCTCCAATAAAAATCAACAAGTTAAAAGAAGTTAGAGCTTTACCTGCATTAGACAAGGAGAACGCCATACCAACCGCTGGCTGAGTTAAGGATAAAAATATAGAGCTTACTATAAATATTGCCCAATGAATGGACCCCGCTTTAGGACCTAAATAAATAATTATCGCAAGCACAATTAAACTTATTGGGGCACCAAATTTTAACAATCTAATTGCATCACTTATATTTTTTGAAAATTTAGGAACGAAATAACCCCAACACAAAAATGAAACAAGCATAGCAAAATAAATCAAAAAAAGTCCATTAGCACTCTCTTGCGGGGTATAACCCGAAACTCTTATCATCCAGGGTCCAGCCCATAGTGTTTGGATTGCAAACAAACCTCCATAGGTAAAAAAACCCATAGGCACTAAACTTAGAAATAAAGGGTTTGTCCAAACTGTACTTAATTTACTTTCGTTTAATTGTTTACTATCAACACTTTTAGAGTGCCATTTAGGAATAAAGATTATTATTAAAATTATACAAGCCAATGTAAGTAGTGCTAAAGATAAAAATATTGCCCTCCAACCTATAATTGGTAAAAAAAACTGAACAGGTAAACTGGATGAGAGCATTCCTGTAGCTCCAACCATTAACATCCATGAATTTGCGCGTTGCTGTGTTTCATCTTGAAACCAAATCCTATAAGCAGTTAAAGGTCCCATCAAACATGCACCAACACCAACACCAATTAATATTCTTGAAATTAAAAGCATCGTTAAGTTTTGAGCTAATGAAAATAAAATTAAGCCAATTATTGATAAAGATAAAAAATAAGAAACTATTTTTCTAGGCCCTTTAGAATCTAATAAATATCCCAATGGAATTTGTACACTTGCAAATCCTAAAAAATATCCTCCTCCAAGAAGTCCTAGCTCACCTGAAGTAAGATTAAATTCTGAAACCAATTCAGGAGAGATGGTTGCTGTAATTGCTCTAAGTAAAGTTGAGATAAAATAGCCTAAAGCAAATACTAAAAATATTGTAATAGCTTTTGATTTAGCTAGTACAGGTTTGTTCATAAATTAAAGTTTTAATTTACTTTATTTTTGCAATTACCAGTGTTGAAAAATTCATCAATATTATCTATTGCCAAATTAGCCATTGCTGTTCTGGTATCTTTAGTTGCACTTCCAAGATGAGGTAAAATAAATGCACTTTTAATTTTTAAATAACCTGGGTTTAAATTAGGTTCACCTTTATAGACATCTAAACCTGCTGCATAAATTTTTCTTCTATTTAATGCATCAATTAATGCTTCATCATCAACAATATCTCCTCGAGCAACATTAGTAATTACCGCTCCTTTTGGAAAATATTCTACTGTCTCTTTATTAATTAAATTGACAGTTTCTTTTGTAGCTGGACAACAAATTGATAAAACATCTGATACTGAAAAAAGACCTTTTAGACTATCATGATAAATAGCACCCTGTTCTTTTTCTTCGTTCAATTTAGAACGATTATGATAATGAATAATCATTCCAAGCGATTTTGCAATTTTTGCAATTTTTTGCCCAATTCTTCCCATTCCTAAAATACCAAGTCTTGTACCTGTTAATTGTTTTCCAATTAAATAATCTGCAGACCATTTCCAATTACTTTCTTTTGCTGCCTCGATTCCTTCAGCTGCCCTTCTACAAGCTCCTAGAATAAGAAGTATTCCAATTTCAGCTGTTGCATCTGATAAAACTTCAGGAGTATTTGTTACAGCAATACCTCTTTTTTTTGCAGCTTCTAGATCTATATTTCCAAAACCAACTGCAAAGTTTGAAATTACTTTAACTGTCTCTGGAAGTTTATTGATTGTATCCTCATCCATTTTATCTGTTAAAGATGTAAGCACTGCATCACATCCTTGACTAAGCTCAATTAATTTTGTTTGAGAATAAAGTTCATCGTTTGCATTAAGTTTTGCATCAAAAATATTTGATGCTTTATCTTCACAATCTTTAAGTAGCCTTCTTGTAACTAGTATCTTTTTCATAGTTAATTCCTCTGTAACACCTCTGGTTTTGGACCTCCTGTATACCAATCTAGAACTTCGATTGTGTGTACAATTGGAACTTTTGTACCATGGGAAATTTGGGTAATACAACCAATATTTCCTGTAGAAATAAAATCAGGTTTCAAACTTTCAATATTATCTACTTTTTTAGTCAATAATTGTTTAGCTATTTCTGATTGTAAAATATTATAAGTTCCAGCTGAACCACAGCAAATATGACCTTCTGGAATTTCAAGGATTTCATTATTTGTTTTTTCTAAAAGTGCAATTGGTTGCGAATGAACTTTTTGACCATGCTGCATAGAACATGCTGAATGGTATGCAACTTTGTATTTTTTATTTTTTTCTTTGATATCTAGTTTTAAACTTTCAAAAATATATTCCGAAATATCTCTAGTTAACTCAGAAATAACTTTTGCTTTTTTACTTAATTCTTTATCATCTCTAAAGATAAATCCATAATCTTTCATTGTAGTTCCACAACCAGATGTGTTAGATAAAATTGCATCTAAATTGCCTTTTTGATGTTCGTCATACCAAGTATTAATATTATTTTTAAAGTCTTGGTGAGCATCATCCTCTTTTCCCAAATGATGATTTAAAGATCCACAACACCGAATTTTTTTTGGAACTACTACTTCAACACCATGTCTATTAAGTAGTCTAATCGTTGACTCATTAATTTGAGGTGAAATTTCTTTTTGAACACAGCCAGTTAATAGCGCAACTCTTGCAATTCTTTTTTTTCCTTTAACTTTGTAAATTTCTTTGTTTTCAAGTTGTTTTTTGGGAAAATGTGTTGGCATTAAATCCATCATATCTTTTATTTTTGATGGCATTAAAAATTTAAAAGGTTTAATCAATTTTACCAGAAAACTTGATAGTTTAAAAATTTTTGTATTGGGAAGAGTAATTGATAAAAAATGTCTTATTAACTTATCAAAAAAAGATCTTTCATAATTTTTTTCAATATATTTTTTTCCATGATCAATGATATGCATATAGTTTACACCTGCGGGGCATGTCGTCATACAACTATAACATGAAAGACATCTATCAATATGTTTAACAACTTTGTCTGTTGGTTTTTTATTATTTTCCAACATGTCTTTAATTAAATAAATTCTTCCTCTTGGCCCATCAAGCTCATCCCCAAGTAGCTGGTGAGTAGGACATGTTGCATTGCACATACCACAATGAACACATTGTTTAAAAATTTTTTCAGTAGCTAAATTATCTTTATTTTCTAATTGTTTTTTTGAAAAATTTGTTTGCATTAAACTCCTCTATACATCTTTCCTGGATTTAAAATTCTTTTTGGATCAAAACTTTCTTTAATTTTTTTAGAAATCATTAATCTCACATCATCAACAGTAAAAATTGTTTCATCATAATCATAATCGGGTGAGGTTTTAATAATTGTTAAGTATCCTCCAAATTCTATTGCCATCTTTTTAATCTCTTTTACTTTCATATTTTTTTTTGCTGGGACCTCAATCCAAAACAACAAGCCACACCAATCAATATAATACTTAAATTTGTTATTAATATATTTCATCATTTTTGATCCATTAGAAGGCTCGATAACTATTCTTAACAAATTGTTTTTTGTCTTCTCAAATAGCTCCAGATTATTTATTTTTTTCCAAAATGGATCTGATTGATAGCTATCTAGCAAGAAAGTCCTAAAAGTGTTTAATTTCAATTCTTCTGTAAGTGATTTTATTTTTTCGTTAATAGAAATTTTATCTCCCTCAATTCTAAATGCTAAAAATGGACCTTTAAAATCTAAATCATTAAATTTAAATATCTGATCTCTATTTTTTTTATAATTCTTATCTTCTGGCTCGTTAGGAATAAACACAGCTCCCGAAACTTCACTACTTGAGCCTGATATTTGATTAAATAAATCATAAATTTTTTTATCATCCTCAACATCAATTACAATTGTATTAGAAAATTTTTTCTTTGGTAAGACTTTAAGCGTAATTTCAGTTAAAATACTTAATGTTCCAAAAGAACCTGTAATTAATTTTGAAAGATCATAACCGGTCACATTTTTTACAACTGTTCCCCCAGATTTAATAATTTCTCCTTTACCATTAATTCCTTGAAATCCTAAAACATGATCTCTAACACTTCCAACTTTAAATCTTCTTGATCCAGCATAGTTACATGACAAACAACCTGCTACAGTGCCTTTATTGGTTTTTCCATTTTCAATAAAACCTAAATCAATAGGTTCAAAAGCTAATTCTTGATTGTTTTTTTCTAAAGCTTTTTCAACATCTTCTAATGGCGTACCAGCTTTTACTTTTATATACAATTCCTCAGGGAAATAATCAATGATACCAGATAATTTTGAGAGTGAAATTTTATTCGATGCTTGGGTTTTGTTTCCAATAAAACTTTTAGTATTAGTTCCAACAATTTCAGTGGGAAGATTTTTTTTATAAAATTCTTTAATTAAAATAGATACTTCTTCTTCTGTTTTTGGAAAATAAGTATTGTTAGAATCTTGGAAGATCTGGGAATTTATTTTCATTTTTGTGGACATGTTGGGTTCCTTCCTCTGCGCATTTTCTTAAAATAGGATAAACTTTTCCTGGATTTAATAAATTTTTTTCATCTAGTGATTTTTTAATATCTAATTGTTGTTGAATATCTCTATCATTAAACATTTCACACATTAGTTCTCTTTTTTCTATTCCCACTCCATGTTCTCCGGTTATAACTCCACCTAATTTTACACAAAGTTTAAGAATTTCTGCTCCAAACTCTTCTGTTTTTCTTAGTTGTTCTTTATCACTTCCATCAAACATTATTAATGGATGCAAGTTTCCATCTCCTGCATGAAAACAGTTAGCTACTAATAATTCATATTTTTTAGATAATTTTTTAATTTCTAGTAAAGCCTCCGCAAGTTTTCCTCTTGGAATAACACCATCCATACAATAATAATCAGGTGCCATTGCTCCACAAGCTGGAAAAGCTGCTTTTCTGCCGGCCCAAAATTTTAATCTCTCCTCCTCATTTTTACTTAATTTCAGACTAGAGCAGTTATTTTTTTTTGAAATTTCACTAACTTTTTTTAACAGTTCATTAACTTCTGACTCTGTTCCATCAAGCTCAACTATTAACAACAACTCAGCATCACGCGGATACCCTGCTTTACTAAAATTATCTGTTGCTTCAATTAAAGCTTTATCCATAATTTCCATACCTGCTGGAACAATCCCATTAGATATAATATCTGATGCTGCATTCCCTCCTTCTTCAATTGTTGGAAATCCAATCAATGCTGCTTTTACTACTTGTGGCTTTTTTAAAATTTTAACTGTTACTTCTGTCACAACTCCAAGCAATCCTTCAGATCCACAGATTAAGCCCATTAAATCATAGCCTTCTTGATCCAATGTCTTTCCACCAAATCTACATATAGTTCCGTCCATTAAAACCATCTCAACGCCTAAAATATTATTAGTAGTCGTTCCATATTTAAGTGAATGAACTCCACCAGAGTTCTCAGCAACATTACCACCTATAGAACAAGCTAATTGACTTGATGGATCGGGAGCATAGTAAAATCCTTTATGCTGTACTGCATGAGTTATTCCTAAATTAGTTACACCTGGTTGGGTTACAACACATTTATTTTCGTAATCAATATTTAAAATTTTATTAAATTTGCCTAAGCCCAATATGACGGCATCTTGTAATGGTAATGCACCACCTGATAAACCTGTACCAGCGCCTCTAGGTATCACTTTAACATTTTCTTTATGACAATACTTTAATATCTCACTAACTTCATTTGTATCTTTTGGTAAAATTACTGATAATGGAGTTTGTGTATAAGCTGCAAGTGCATCCGTTTCATAAGGTTTTACTTCATCAGGATGACTTAACACATTATCTGATCCTGAAATTTTTGATAAATTTTTTACAATCTCATCTTTACGATCAATTATTTTTTTATCAATTTTAGGTAGCGCTAGCTCTGTCATAATCCTAGCCTAGCATTTTTTTGATATTTTCCAATGCATTAGAAATATTATCTTGAGAAGCTGCAAAACTAAATCTTACATAATCTTTAGAAGTTTTACCAAAAGCAGTTCCTGGCACTATCGCAACTCCTGCTTCATGCATTGCTCTTTTACAAAATTCTGAGCCATCCATTCCAGTGCCTATAACTTTAGGAAAAGCATAGAATGCTCCACCGGGTAAACTACATTCAATACCTGGCAAGCTATTTAGTCCTTCATGAATTAATTTTCTTCTTTGAGTAAATTTTTCCATCATTAGATGAATAGAGTCATCTGAGCCATCTAGAGCAGCTATTCCTGCAAATTGGGCAGCTGCATTAACACACGAGACACTATTAATTAATAATTTGTTCACATGTTCAATTAAATTTTCTGGCCAAAAACTCCAGCCTAATCTCCAGCCAGTCATGGAATAAGCTTTACTCCAACCCTCAAGAACAATTAATCTATCTCTAAGTTCTGGATAGTTGAAGAAAGTTGGCATTTCTTTACCATCAAAAATTTGTCTACTATAAATTTCATCACTTAAAATAGTAACATGAGGATGTTTTTTTAATCCCTCAGCCAATTTATCTATTTCTGATTTTTCAACAAAACTTCCTGTTGGATTATTTGGATTAATCAAAATTAACAATCTAGTTTTGTCAGTTATCAAAGATAAAATTTTATCCGCACTAAATTTTAAATCTTTGTCTTCTGTCAAATCATAAGGAACTGCTGTAGATCCAGTATAATTAATCATAGACTCGTAAATTGGAAATGCTGGTGTTGGATGAATGATTTCTGCTCCTGGCTCTCCAAAGCATTGTATAGCGTAGTGCATGGTAGGCTTACCCCCTGGCATAATTGTAATTCTTTCAGGGTCTACTTCTGCGTTGTAACGTTTTTTTATCCATCTTGTTACAGCTTGTCTGCACTCTAGAATCCCATTAGATAAAACGTATCCATGGTGACCATCGTCTAAAGCTTTTTTAGCAGCCTCAACTACATGTTTTGGAGTTTTGAAATCAGGTTGACCAAGTCCTAAGTGTATCATTGGATTTCCTGCAGCTTCTAATTTTTTTGCTTCTGCTAAAACACTAAATGCTGACTCGGTTCCTAGACGATTTAAGCTTGCAGCTAATTTCATATTTTATTTCTCCTTATTATTTATTTTCTGTAAATTAATTTTGATCTATTTAATTCTTTAATATTTTTACAACCCATTAATACCATATTTCGGTTTATTTCATCATGCATATTCTGCAACAGACGTTCAACACCTGGTTGGCCTCCTGCGCCTAATGAAAATAAGAACATTTTTCCAAAGCTACATGCCGTCGCACCAGCAGCTAATGCTTTTAAAACATGGGTTCCTCTTCTAATTCCACCATCTAAAATAATTTCAAGTTTATCACCTACCGCGTCTGATAGTTCTTTAATTTGATCAAACGGTGACCTTGAGCCATCTAACTGCCTACCTCCATGATTTGAAACCATTATGGCAGTGCAACCAATATCAATTGCTCTTTTTGCGTCCTCAACTGACATCACACCTTTTAATGCAAATGGTTTATTCCATTTTTTTACACAATACTCTGCATCCTTCCAGTTCATAGCTGGATCATATTGTTCATTGATATATTCAATTACCGACTTTGCAATATTGGTTCCTTTATCTGTTTTCTTTGCAACATTCGACAGTTCAAATTTTTTATGAGTAAAGTAATTAAAAACCCACTCAGGCCTCATTGCAAAACTCATTAAGCTTTGTAGAGTAAGTTTTGGAGGAGTTGTAAAACCTGTTCTGTGATCTCTCTCTCTGTTTCCAGCAACTAAAGTATCAACTGTTAAGCACATCCCATCATAACCAGATATTCTACATCTCTCAATCAAGTCATCTGTGATTGATTGATCTTTGTGAACATAAAGTTGAAATAATTTTGGACCCTTAGAAATTTCTGCAATTTCTTCAATTGTGTTATTAGCCATTGTAGACATGCTATAAAAAGTTCCAAACTTTTCAGCTGCTCTAGCTGAAGCTTTATCACCGTCATGATGATAAAGTCTTTGCATGGCTGTTGGAGATAAAAATAATGGCATATCAATTTTTTTACCAAAAACAGTTGTTGATAAATCTGGTTTACCTACACTTGCTAAAACATTAGGAATTAAATCACAGTCATTAAATGCATCTGTATTTCTTTTAAGAGTAGCTTCGTCATCAGCACCACCATCTATGTAATGAAAGATAGGTGAAGGTAATCTTTTTTTTGCTAATTTCCTAAAGTCACTAAAATTATAACAATCTTTTAAGTTCATGATTGTTATTAAAAGTTTTTAATATAATTAAACATATAACTATTTGCCCCAGGATTTTTGTCTCCTATGCTTGCATTAGATACATGATTATAAGATATGCCAATTCTAGAGTTTTCAGAAGAATTATATGAAAACTGTATTTCAGATTTAAATTCAAGAGCATGGCCTAAATCTTTTCCATCTCCTTTGTGATACAAGCCAGGAGCAAAACTAGGTGTAAATGTTAAAGCACCCATATCAATATTCCACTCAAACCCTGTATAAACATAAACAGCAGAATTTTCAGTTATAAAACCACCAGTGATTGGTGAGATATTTCCTAAAAAAGTTTCTCTTTGTAAATTTTCATTCTGGTGTTGAAAACCCACCAACATTGCTGCTTGTTTGTCATCACTAAAATCAAAATTACCAGTAAAAAAATTATACTGATGGTTGCTAATTTCTGCTGCAAATAATTTTGTTGCAGTAAAAAATATAGCTAAAAATATAATTAATTTTTTAAAAATCATTATTGTTAGTATCAGATTATTTTTATTTTTTTATAAATTTTTTAAAGATTATTGCACCACCTACAAAGAATATCAATAGAGGTAATAGCCAAAGAAAATAAGTATTTCTATTAAATAAAGGGTCATATAAAATCCAATCACCGTATTTACTTTGAAAATAAGAATAAATTTGTTTTTCAGACAATCCTTCATTAATTTTATTATCAACAACTAGTTTCAAACTATTTGCAAATTCAGAGTCTGAGTCATAAACAGACTGTCCTTGACATATTAAGCAACGTAATTTTTTTGTAATTTTATTTTTGAGAATTTCATTATCAGCTTTCAAGCTATTAATAGGAAAAATAAATATAATAATTAAGAATAATTTTAATATCTTCATTTTATAAATAATTTTATTTCTTCTGTGGAACTTTTGGTAAGTGGTCCAATATATTTTTTGATAACTTTATTTTTATTGATTAGAAAAGATTCTGGAACACCGTAAGCACCCCATTCAATAGAGACAGTGCCTTTATTGTCAAAAATTATCTTGTTATAAGGATTTCCAAGTTCTTCTAAAAAACTTTTAGCATTTTTTTTTGTATCTTTATAATTAATACCAATAACATTTATATTGTTATTTTTTGCCAACTCCATCAAAATTGGATGTTCCTGTCTGCAAGGAACACACCAAGAAGACCAAATATTTAATAAATAAAATTTATCTGGATTAAAAATTTCAAGTGTATTTACTATTTCATTTGAATTGAATAGTTTTACTGAAACTGAAGGTACTTCATAAATTTTTTTTGTTTCTGGGGTATAAATATTTGTATTCTGCAAACCTTTAAAAAAAATAATAAAGATAATTATAAAAACAAAAGTAATTGAAAGCGGTAATAATTTATTTTTCATATCCTTTTTTTAAAAAACTAATTAACCCGCCAAAGCTGATCAAAATTACTGAAATCCAAATCCACAACATAAACGGTTTAACCTGATACCTTACATTAAAAAATTCTTGATTTTGCACAATATTAATAACTATAAACTTATCTGATAATAATGTTGTCTTAATATCAGCTTCACTAGTAGTAATGTTTGGTTGATTATATATCCTTAGCTCTGGTGATAAATTTTCTATTTTACCTTTTGAATCTTGAACAGTAAAATTACCTATTATCGATCTATAATTTTTTGCTTCTTTTTGACTAATACTTTCAAAAACAATTTTTACTTTTGTGTTCTCAAAAGTTTGGCCCACTTTTAAATTTGTTATAATCTCGCTTGAAAATAAACTGTTAAATAGAATACTCAAAATTAATAAACTGAAACCAAAATGAGCTATATTTTGTGCTAGATTTTTAAAACCCTTAATAAAGAAATCCCTTAAAGTAATAAAAAATAGACAAAAGGCACTCGAAATTAAAATTGTATTTATCAAAAAATTAGAGCTAAAATTTTTAACAATTAAGAAAGATATTAAAATTGAAACTGTTAACAATGTAATTAAGTAAATTTTATCCTCTAAATTTGATTTAATCCATTTCAGCTTTGGTCCAATCGCCATAATCAACAAAAAAGGGATTAAAAACGGTATAATTAGTTTATGATAAAAAGGTGGCCCTACAGATATTTTTTGGGACGACAAAACATCAAGAAAAATTGGGTAAATAGTACCAATTAAAACAACTGATAAAAAATACATCATAAACCAATTATTAATTATTATAGCCGTTTCTTTACTTAACCAAAAAAAACTACTTGGGTTGTCTGTGCTAGTTTTATGAAAAAAGAAAAAAATAAATAACGAAAGAAAAATTAAAGAAAATAAAAAAATTAAAATAAACAAACCTCTTTCAGGATCATTAGCAAAAGTGTGCACAGAATTAAGAATTCCTGATCTAACCAAAAATGTACCACTCATGCTAAGAGCAAATGTTGAGATTGATAAAATTATTACCCAGGAGGTTAAAATTAATTTTTTTTCTAAAACTAATATACAATGTAAAAGTGTTGTTAATGCTAACCATGGCATTAGGGAGACATTTTCAACTGGATCCCAAAACCAAAATCCACCCCAACCTAATTCATAATATGCCCAAATAGATCCTAATAAAATTCCTAGAGTTAAAAAAATCCATGAAATTAGTACCCATTTTTTTATGTGGGATGCCCATTTTTTTGAAACTATATTCAAGGTTGTTGCGGCCAAAACGGATGAAAAAATAATTGATGAACCTACATACCCTAAATATAAAATAGGTGGATGAATTGCTAATGCTGGATCTTGTAATATTGGGTTAAGCCCCAACCCTTCTGATGGTACAGGATAAATATGATTAAATGGATTTGATGTTTTTATCAAAAAAATAAAAAAACCAATAATAATGATCTGCTGAAATACTAAGGTTAGTACCCTATACTTTACAGGTTGATTTTTAGTTCTTATTAAAAAAATAAGAATAAAGAGTGTTAAAACAAGCAACCATAATAATAAGCTTCCTTCGTGATTGCCCCAAGTTCCAGCAATTTTATAAAAAAAAGGTTTTGTTGTGTGCGAATGATTAAAAACAGTCTCATTACTAAAATCAGAAACAACAAATGAAGAAATTAAACATAAAAAGCTAATTACAACTAAAAAAAATTGTAAAAATGTAAATGATAAAATTTTAGTATCTAGTAGTTTAGAATTTCTAAAATTTTTTGTAGAAAAATATAAAAGAACTAATCCAAAAAAAAGTCCAAGAAGTAATGAGTAATTTCCAATAACGCTAAATAGCATTTTACTTTTCTCCAAGTGCCTCTTTTACTTCTGGAGGCATATAGTTTTCATCATGCTTTGCTAAAATTTTAGTAGCAGAAAAGAAATTTCTATCTTTTAAAAAACCTTCTGCAACCACACCTTTTTCTTCCTCAAAAAGATTTGGAATTGCTCCTGAATAAGTAACATTTATTTCATTTTTAAAATCTGTAATTATGAATTTGACTTCACTAGATTTTATTGAAATGGAATTTTTTTTTACCATACCACCTACTCTAATTTTTTTTTTATCTAATTCAGACAACGCTTTAATCTCCGAAGGAGACTGGAAGTATACGACATTTTCTTCGAGTGATTTTAAAACGAGGAATACTGTTAAAATTAAAGTAATTAAAATAAGTGCTACAAACAAAAATCTTAATTTAACTTTACGACCATACATGGTTTAAAAGTTAATTATTTGTGACGTTAGCTAAAATTTCTTTGTTTATTCTTTGTGATTTCGCAGATTTAGCTTTTTCAGAATTTAGAGATCCAAATTTAGCTACAAATTTATTCTGTTCCTTAATAAATTGAACTTTTGTAATCAAGTATAATGCTGAAAAACTAAAAAGTGTAAAACTGAAAGCAGACAATACGTAAACTCCGTATCCGTTCATATAAAGTAATTCATTTATCATAGTCTATCTAAGCCTTTATTTTTAATTTTTACCAGTTCTGTATTATATTTCATTAAAAAAATTAGCAATGAAAAAAGAGCAAATGCCGCAGTCATTATCAGTAAAGGAAAAAGCATAGATGAATGAATTGAGCTTTTTGATAAAATGTTAATGGATGCTGGTTGATGCAGTGTGTTCCACCAATCTACAGAGTATTTAATGATTGGAACATTAACTATTCCTATTATTGTAATAAATGTTGTGATCTTAAAAACCTTTTCTTCATTTTCATAAATTCTCCATGAAATTAAATACATTGCATAAAAGAGTGCTAATATTAACATTGAAGTAATTCGAGCATCCCAAGCCCACCAAGTTCCCCAAGTTGGTTTTCCCCAAATAGAACCTGTAACTAATGCAATAATATTAAAAACAAAACCTGAGGGTGCCAAACTTTTTGCAATTAAAAAAAAATTCTTATTTTTAAAAATAAATCCACTAATTGATAAAAAAGTAATGGATGAAAAAATACCTAAAGAAATCCAAGCAGCAGGAACATGTACATACATAATTCTAACAGCATCACTTTGTTTATAATCTTCAGGAGACAAGATTAATGCTTCCATCAACCCTACAGAAAGTACAACCACAAATAATAACAAAATATATTTTGGAGCTTTTGAGGTTATTTGAAAAATTTTATTAGGTTGAAAAAGTTTAAACATATTTAATCTAAGATTTTTAATGATGTTTATTATGAAAAGGATTTCCGATCAAGAATGCAGAGGGAGATAATAATTTGAAATTAACGTTTAACATCCTTGATCAGAATATGGATTAAATATACTTAATTTATATGGCTTAGATTTGAGCTAAATGTGTTTGAAAAATGATAAGCTTAGTTGGACATCTTAAAATAACTAGAGCCCTTTTTTCCTGAAAAAATCTCTTCAATTAATGGGTGCTTTATTGGCTCATCAGAGTCGTCCATCAGAAGATTTTGTTCTGAAACATAAGCTTCATAAGTTATTTCGTCATTTTCAGCTAATAAATGATAAAAAGGCTGATCTTTTCTTGGTCTCACATTTTTTGGGATAGATTGATACCATTCTTCAGAATTGTTAAATTCAAAATCTACATCATATATTACACCTCTGAATTCGAAGTGCTTATGTTTTACAATATCTCCAATTGAGAATTTTGCTTTTTGAATTGGCATTACTATAAGTATGGGTATTTAAAAATAAAAATCAATGGTAAAAATATTAATGTTTTGTGATGTGGCAAATATGTTAGTATCTTTTAAGTGAATAAATCTTTTTTAAAATTTGTTACAGATTTTGGTCCATTAGCTATATTTTTTTTCTATTACTACAATAGTGATAAAAATTTATCAGTTGCTATTCCTCCACTTATAGTTGCAACTTTAATTGCTTTAGGTGTTGTTTGGTTTTTTGAAAAAAAAATACCTATGATGCCATTAATAAGTGGTATTTTAATTACATTCTTTGGTGGTCTTACAATTTATTTTAATGATCCAATATTTATTTATGTAAAACCAACGATTATAAATATTTTATTTGCTCTTGCTCTATTTTTTGGAAAATATTTTACCAAAGAGCCCGTTCTAAAAAAAATTATGGGTAAATCAATTCCACTTTCAGATTTAGGATGGGAATTACTAAACAAAAGATGGATGTTTTTTTTCTTTGGTCTTGCAATATTAAATGAATGTGTATGGAGAACTCAAACTGAAGAGTTTTGGGTAAACTTTAAAGTATGGGGAATGCTACCAATAACCATAATTTTTACAGGTTTTCAGATACCATTAATCAATAAACATAAAATGGATGCCCAGTAACTTAAAACTAGTAGTCAATAATCCGCATAAACAAATAGAAGAAAAACAATTTTTTGAAAAAGAGGAGCTTAAAGTTATCTTAGATTTATACGCAAAAATGGTCTCGGAAGGATCGTGGAAAGATTATGGTTTAAGTATATCAAGCAAACAAGTTAGCTTTAGTGTCTTTAGAAATGCAGCAGAAAACGCTTTATATAAAATTTGTAAAAACTTTAAACCCAAAAACAAAAATCTTAAATATTTAATAACAGATACTACTGGTAAAATACTTAAAAACTCTTTTGATCTTAAATCTCTTTTAAAAAATACTAACTGGAAGAAACTTTAAAGCTATTTAATTATCTTCTTTGACCAAATAATCTAAGCAACATTATAAATAAATTTATAAAGTCCAAGTAAAGAGTAAGAGCACCCATCACAGCTTTTTTGCCCATCACTTCACCTGTATCACTTACAGCATACATGTTTTTAATTTTTTGAGTATCATAAGCTGTTAAGCCTACAAAAATTAAAACTCCTAAAATTGATATTACAAAATACATCATTGAAGATTGCATGAAGATATTAACGATTGATGCAATAATAATTCCAATTAATCCCATCATTAAAAATGAGCCTAGCTTTGTTAAATCTCTTTTAGTTGTGTAACCATAAATGCTCATCGCACCAAAAGTTGCTGAACATATAAAGAAAACTCTTGTTACACTCATACCTGTGTAAACTAATAAAATTGAAGATAATGATAAACCCATTAATCCTGCAAAAACCCAAAAGGTTGTTTGAGCTTTTGAAGCACTCATTTTATTAATTCCAAAACTCATATAAAAAACTATTCCTAAAGGTGCCAACATAACAAGCCATTTCAGTCCAGACATATAAATTGCATTACCAATTGATGTTAGGCCCACAATAGATCCTGCATCATTTGTAACCACTGACATTTTGAATGTTAGAAGTGCAACTATTCCTGTTAATAAAATTCCAGTTGCCATGTAATTATAAACTTTTAACATGTAGGCTCTTAAGCCCTCATCCATTACAACTGCTGTTTGTTGAGCTGATTTAGCTCTGTTTAATATTCCGTTTTTATCAAATTCCATAATGACTTACATATAATAGTCTTTTACTAATTATTCAAGATACCTTAAAAGATTAAAAATATCCAAATTAGAGAAAAAGCATAATGAATTATAAAAAACTAGGTAATACTGATCTTGATGTAAGCACAATTTGTCTCGGTACCATGACTTGGGGCGAACAAAACACTCAAGAAGAAGGTTTTGAGCAAATGGATTATGCTCTAGATCAAGGTATAAATTTTTGGGATACAGCAGAACTATATGCTGTGCCACCAAGAGAAGAAACTTATGGTCATACAGAAATCATAATTGGTAACTGGTTTAAGCAATCCAAAAAAAGAGACAAGGTTATTTTAGCTTCAAAAGTTGCTGGACCTATGAGAGCTTATTTAAGAGGTGGTGGAAATAACTATGGCTTAGATAAAATGACTGAAGCAGTTAATGACAGCTTAAAAAGATTACAAACAGATTACATTGATCTCTACCAACTTCACTGGCCTGAAAGAAATACAAATATGTTTGGTCGTCTTGGATATGAACATAAAGAAAATGGAGAATGGAATAAATTTGAAGATGTGCTTGGAAACCTTAAAAGATTTGTGGATGCTGGAAAAATAAGGGAGATAGGATTATCAAATGAAACTCCATGGGGTGTTTCAAAATATCTGGAACTCTCAAAAGAAAAAAAACTTCCAAGGATGATGTCTATTCAAAATCCATATAGTTTATTAAATAGAACTTATGAAGTTGGTTTAGCCGAAATATCAATTAGAGACGAAATAGGACTTTTAGCATATTCACCATTAGCTAGTGGCTACTTATCTGGAAAATACAGAAACAATCAAATGCCAAAAAACTCAAGAATAGATCTAGACCCAGTTTTTTGGTCTAGATATGCAAAACCTAATACAGAAAAAGCAGTTGATGCTTATTATGAAATTGCTAAAAAACATGGTCTTGAGTTAGCTCAAATGTCTTTGAAATTTTTAGAAATTCAACCGTTTGTAACCTCTGTTATTATTGGTGCAACGACAATGGAGCAGTTGAAAACAAATATAGAAAGTGTAAACATAAATTTATCTGATGATGTCATTAAAGAAATTAATAACGTTCAAACAATTTATCCAAACCCATGTCCATAATTAAGAAAATTTTACTAATTTTGCCAATAATTTTTATTGGTTTTTACAGTCAACTATCTGCGGAAGAAGTAAAAAAAATTGGTAAATATAAAGATTGGGAATCAATGGTTGTAACTGAAGCTACAGGCAAAGTTTGCTTTGCGCAATCTTCGCCTATCTTGCAGGCTCCAAAATCAAATAAAAGAGATGCCAAATTATTTATTGCTTTTAGACCTGCTGAAAAAATTATAGATGAGGTAAGTGTTACTGCGGGCTATGAATTTAACAACAATAACTCTGTCACCGCAACTTCAGGCAAAAATAAATTCAAATTTGATATAAAAGAACAAGGTTTTGCTTGGATTGCAGATACTAAAGTTGAATTTAGAATGATCAGCAGAATGAAAAAGGGATCCAGAATTATGATAACTGGTTACAATCAACAAGGTTCTCAAACAATCGACCATTATTCTTTGCTAGGCTTTACTAAAGCTTACAACGCTACAAAAAAAGCTTGTAGTTAATTTAATGAATTCAAAAAAGAAAATTGTTCTAGCTTACTCTGGAGGCCTTGATACCTCTATAATTTTAAAATGGCTCCAAGAAAATTATGATGCAGAAGTAATTTGTTACACCGCTGATGTGGGTCAAGAAATTGATAGAAAAAAAATTATTACTAATGCAAAAAAATTCGGAGTTAAAAATATTATAATCAAAGATTTAAAAGATACATTTGTGAAAGATTATGTGTATCCAATGATCAGAGGTCATGCAATTTATGAAGGTGTTTATTTATTAGGTACATCCATAGCGAGACCACTAATTGCTAAAGATCAAATAAGAGTTGCTAAAAAATTTAATGCTTATGCAGTTTCGCATGGCGCAACTGGTAAAGGAAATGACCAGGTTAGATTTGAATTGGGATACCATTATTTTGGACCCAAAATAAAGATAATTGCTCCGTGGAGAATTTGGAAGCTAAAATCTCGAACTGATTTAATTAATTATGCAAAAAAACATGGAATAGACATTCCAAAAGATAAAAAAGGAGCTCCCCCTTTTTCAGTTGATGATAATTTATTTCATACATCAACCGAGGGTAAAATTTTAGAGAACCCAAAAAATTCTGCTCCTGAATTTATATTCCAAAGAACGACTTCACCTGAAAAGGCACCTAACAAACCAAGCTTTGTAACAATCAATTTTAAAAACAGTGACCCTATTGGAATTAATGGAAAAAAATTATCACCTTCAAAATTATTAGAAAAACTAAATCTGCTTGCGGGTAAAAATGGAATTGGAAGAGTGGACTTAGTGGAGAACAGATTTATTGGAATAAAATCTAGAGGAGTATACGAAACACCAGGTGGAACATTATTAATTCATGCTCATAGAGCCATGGAGTCTGTAACTTTAGATAAAGAAACTATGCACAAAAAAGATCAAATAATGCCAAGATATGCTGAACTTATCTATAATGGTTATTGGGACTCAAAAGAAAGATTTAAACTTCAAAAAATTGTAGATCTTAAAAAGAATAAGGTAAATGGCTCAGTTAAACTCAAACTTTATAAAGGAAATGTAATTATAGAATCTAGACAAACTAAAAGCTCTGCTTACTCTATGAAAAAAGTTTCTTTTGAGGAAAACAAAACATTTAATAAATCAAATGTAGAGAGATTTATTAATTATCACAAAAAAAAACTTCGTTCTTAAATTAATGAAAATAAACATTTTTGCAGATACCATTTGTGGATGGTGTTTTATTGGACATACAAACTTAAATAATGCCTTAAAAAAATTTTCTAATATAAAATTTGATATTAAGCATGTACCTTTTCAATTAAATCCTGACATGCCAACTGAAGGAATTTCTCGAGAAAAATATCTTGAAATAAAATTTGGTGGAAAAGATTATGCTGCTCCCATGTATGAAAATATGAGGTTAAAAGCAAAAGAGTCTGGCATGAATTTTAATTTGGATAAAATAAATAAAACTCCAAACACTGTTCTTTCTCATTTACTTATTATTTTAAGTGAACGATTTAATTTAGGAAATGAAATTAAAGAAAAAATATATCAATCATATTTTATTGACGGACTTGATATTGGAAATTTAGATATTTTAATTAAAATTGCTAAACAAAATAATATTCCTGAAAAAGAATTTAAAGACTTTATTAATGAAAAAAATATTGAACTTGTAAATTCAAAAATATCTGACGCTAGAGAAAAAAATATTAATGGTGTTCCTTTTTTTGAGATAGGAAAAGATTTTATTTCAGGTGCCCAAAGCTCTAGCCAATTAGAAAGCGTTATTAAAGCAAATTTAAACTAGTATTTAGGACAATTTGACATTTGTTATAATCTTTAAAGATTATAACTTAATATTATGGAATCGCTAAAAAACTGGATGGTAGATGCTGCAAATATATTGTTTGATGACAGCAAAAATGATCTTAGATCTTTACCAAGATCTGTAAGATTGCAAATATTATTAGTTTTAAGTTTTATTTGGACGACAGTTTTTAGTTTATATATTTTTTCTTATACAACTTTTGCATTTGGTTGGGCGGGTCTTTATATAGCTCATATTGGTTTAATATTTGCTGTTTATATGACCTTCAAACATTTCCATAAAGCAGAAGAAAAATCTAGTAGTGTTTTTAAAACAAAAAATTTTGACCCCTTTAAAATAATGGTCATCGTTTTTGTGGTAGTATTTATTTTTGTGTTTTCGAAAGGAATTGAAGTTTTAACTAGTCCTAATCCTAGCTCATACTCTATTCCTTATGATGGACCATCTAAATCGGTGTTTGAAAAGTGGCTACCATTTAGTAAAGATAAGTAATGGAAAAAATAGCAAAAAATTTACAACTAATTTTAATGTGTATTATTTTAATAAGCACAGTGATTGCTGTTGGTATAGAAATTAAAAATATGTTTCTAAATCAATCAGTAACACTAGCTGATTTGCTTTTAATGTTTCTGTATTTAGAGGTTCTTGCAATGGTTAGAGTATTTTGGGATCAACAATCAATTAGCATTACTCTTCCTCTTTTAATCGCTATCACTGCTCTTGCTCGATTTATAATTTTGCAAGGTAAAGAAATGGATCCAACTGCATTAGTATATGAAGCTGTTGCTATAGTTCTTATTGCAGCTGCAATTGTAATTTTAAGACTAAGACACAGTGATAAATTGGGTTTAAAGAAAAAAAAAACAAAATAATTTAGTATGAAATTTGAAGCTTCGAGGGCTAAGGCCGTTGATAAATTAAATGATTTTGTTGAAAATAATCTTTCAGAATATTCTAAATTAAGAAATTTTGATTTTGGCCCTGATGATAGATCTAATATTTCATGCTTATCTCCGTACATAACTCACGGAGTAATAAATGAATTAGAAGTTATTGATAAATCCCTTAAAAAATTTTCATTTGCAAAAAATGAAAAATTTATTCAGGAAGTTTTGTGGCGTGTTTATTGGAAAGGTTGGTTAGAATTAAGACCTAATGTTTGGTCAGATTATTTAGTCGAATTAAATAATCTTAGAAATGAATTTAAAAGCAACCAAAAATATCTAAATGCGATTGAAGGAAAAACAAATATAGAATGCTTTAATCAGTGGGTAAAGGAACTAAAAGAAAATAATTACCTTCATAATCATACCAGAATGTGGTTTGCAAGTATCTGGATATTTACTCTAGAATTACCTTGGCAACTAGGTGCTGAATTTTTTATGCAACATCTTTATGATGGGGATGCTGCTTCAAATACTCTTGGCTGGAGATGGGTAGCGGGCATTCAAACACAAGGAAAACATTACCTTGCAAGTGAATGGAATATTAAAAAATTTACTAATAATAGATTTCAAAATATACAGCTTAATGAAAATGCCTCACCAATATTCAGTGACAAAACTTATTCTATTGGTAAAAAAGATTTTTTAAATTTTGAAATTTTAGAAGATAAAATTTTATTAATATTTGAAAATAATATGACTTTTGAATTTTCTGATTTTAAAGAACATAAATTTAAAAAAATTTTATTAATCTCAAATGAATCAAATAGAAATATTAAATTAAGTGAAAAAGTATTGAAATTTAAAGCTAATCTTTTAAAGGATCAAAAAACAAGATTAATAGAAAAATCAATTAATTGTGAAACTATTAACATTAATGATTTAAAGAATATTACTGAAAAGGTTTATGCTCTTTATCCAACCGTTAGTGAAAATTTAAGTTTTATTCAAGATAATCAATTACAAAATATAAAATTTTTATATAGAAAATTAGATCAGTTTTCTTGGCAATATTGTAATAAAGGTTTTTTTAATTTTAAAAATTATATCCCAAAAATTATTGCTAATTTTAATTAAGCCAAGAAAGTTTTAATTCCATCTAAAATATATTGAACACTTAATCCAACAAGAATAATAGCTACTACTCTTGAGATAACACCAATTATTTTTTTATTTATTAATTTAGAAAATTTTGAAGCTATAAAAAAGATTATAAAAGTTAAAAATAAAACAAACACTAAAGACAACATTCCTACAGTTTGATTTGTAAAATTAGTTCCAATATCTGAGACAGAAACAATTACCGATGTAATGGCTGCAGGGCCAGCAATGATGGGTGTTGCTAAAGGAAAAACACTAACATTATCAGAATTAAGATCTAGATCCTCTCCTTTCCTTTGTTGTCGCTTATCAAATAACATCTCTATTGCAATTATTAGTAAAATTATTCCTCCACCAATTGTAAATGCTGGATAAGAAATATTTAAATAACTTAATAATGAACTTCCAAGTAATGCAAAAAATAACAATATGATTGAAGCTATTATTGTTGCACTTAATGCTATTCTTATTTTTTTGTTAGTATCCATGTTTTGAGTAATACTTAAAAATAGCGGAGTATTTCCCAGTGGATCTATAACTATAAAATATAAGAAAAAAGTTTGAATAAAAATTTCTGACATTTGATTGATTTATCTTTTTAAAAAGCAATTACAATTTAAATTAAAACCAACGTACCATTCCAATAATTCCAGCTGTTGCATAAAAGAATTGTAACAATAATATACCTTTATGACCTCCTCGATAGGCCCAAATTCCAATTAAAATTGCCGATATAAGTAATAAACAAAAACCAAAAAATTCTATACCAATATTTAAAGCTACAAATAACGAATATAATATTGCGGTAATAACCCCTGCCCATTCAAAAAATTTATTATTCATATAGACTGTAGATTATTTCACGCTCATCTTTATTCATACCTTTTGTTTTTTCTACAAATTCATTTCGTAAATCTCTTGATTTAAAAATATAAAAACAAACTGTATCTTTGCTGTGATAAATAGCTTTTAATTCATCATCTATATTACTTAATTCAATAGGTATTTCAGCTTTGATACAGATCATAATATTTTTTTAAAGTTCTCATAAAGAATCTTAGAATAGTTATTCATATCAGACATATTGTCTTTTACAGTATTATCAAATTTTTCTAAAGCACCATTTCCTAGCTGATCTTCAAGAGCTTTTTTATATTCTGGAACACATCCCCACTCATTGACAGTAGTATCTTTAATTTCTATGTGAAATTGAATTCCATAAGCATGATTTTGATATTTAAAAATTTGGTATTTGGTTATAGGAGATGAGGCTAATAAAGTTATATCTTTATTATTCTCTATCCCCTGAACCTCATAAGAGTGCCATTGCAAACTTTTAATCTGATTTGGAAATTTAGAGAATAATTTATCTTCATCTTTCTCTTTTGTAAAATTGATGTCCATAATACCAATTTCTGCTGGATTTGATTTAACCACTTTACCACCCACAACTTCGCCTAATAACTGGCAACCAAGACAAAATCCTAAATAAGGTTTTTTTAAGTTGATAACAAATTCTTTAATTGCTTTTTTTTCTTCAATTAACCATGGATATTCTTTTTCCATATAGGTATCCATTGGACCACCCATACAAAACATAGCATCAAATTTACTTAAATCACTTGGAATTTTTTCACCCTCATTAAGCTCAATGGTGGTTAACTTAACTCCATCAGCCAACATTAAATCCTTGATGTAACCTGGATCTTCAATTTTTATATGTTGTAAAACTAATATATTCATAGCTTAACCAATCAAATAGAAGACGATAAGGTATCTGTTTACTTTTCCAATTGCCACTAAAATAATAAAATCAATAAATTTTACTCTCAATATGCCTGCAACTAAAGTTAGTGGATCACCTAAAACAGGAACCCAGGCAAATAATAATGACCATTTACCAAACTTTCTAAACCATTTTGATGATCTTTCTATGTGTGTTTCTTTAAATGGAAACCACTTTTTTGTAGTAAGGTTTCTAGAATAAGATCCTAGGGCCCAATTTACAACAGACCCTAAAACATTTCCAAAACTTGCAGCAATTAACAATAATAAATTGTCATAATCTGATGTTGCAATTAACCCTGCTAATGTGAGTTCAGAAGAAAATGGTAAAATTGTTGCTGCTAAAAAAGATATAGCAAATAGAGATAAATAAATCACTTAGAACACTTCTTAGAACAATACTTTACTTTATCCCAATTTAATTTCCACTTCTTACGCCAAACAAAGGGTCTTTTACAAACTGGACAAATTTTTGAAGGTAGATTTTCTTTTTTCACTAAATTGTATTTTGTTTAATAAATTTATCTGCTTCAGATAAAATCATTTTTTTTCTTTCATCTTTCATTTTATCAAAGATACGAACCATCATTGATAATCTTGGATTTGTTAAAAAAAATTTTCTATTTCGATCAATGAACCTCCAATACAATCCATCCATCGTATTACACCAATCCCCTTTTTTAAAATCCATCATTTTCATAAAATAAGCAGATCCACAGATATAAGGTTTGGTTGCAAAAATTCCACCATCGCTGAATAAACCCATCCCATATACATTTGGAACCATTACCCAGTCAGATGAATCTACAAACATTTCCATAAACCATTTATAAACTATTGTGGGCTTAATTTCACAAAGGTTCATTATGTTAGATAAGATCATTAATCTTTCTATGTGATGAGACCATCCATGATTAACTGCATTTTGAATTGCATGATCTAACGGCGGTAAGCCTGTGGTTCCTTCATACCAAGAACTTTTCATTTTTCTATTTTGTTTAAAGAAATTTCTAGATTCCATTTCTTCAGAATAACCTTGATAAATTCCTCGCATAAACTCTCTCCATCCAATTACCTGACGGATATATCCTTCAAGTGAGTTCATTCTTATTTTATTTTTCTTATGAAAATCTAAAATTTTTTGAATAATAAATTCAGGGGTTATTAAACCTAAGTTAATATAAGGACTTAAAGCACTGTGAAATAAAATATTATCATTTTGATTTACAGCATCTTCGTAATCACCAAATAAATTAGATTTTTCTTTTATAAAAAAGTTTAAAAGTTTAACAACGTCTTCATAATCTGTTGCAAGCCAAAAGTTATTTGTGCTTCCTGGATGATTTTTAAATAATTTTTCAATAATTGGTTTTAGCTTTTTAGTATGACTAGTTTCATTAATTTTTGGAAATTTTGGTATTGAAATATCTTTAGGTAATTTATTTCTATTATCTTCATCAAAACTCCATTTACCTCCAATAGGATTTCCATCAGCACCCATTAGAATTCCAGATTTTCTCCTAACTTCTTTGTAGAATATCGCCATAAAGGGTTTTTTGGATTTTCCCAAATAATTTTTAAATTCATCTCTAGAATTTAAAAACATGGGTGTTTGAACCATATTCCATTTAACTTTTTCTTTTTTTAGGAATTGTGAAATTTTCTTTTCAAAAAATTTATCTTCAATCTCAAAGCTTGTAATTTCAGTAATTTTTTTTTGACTAATTATTTTTTTTAATTTCTTTAAATAATCATCTTTAAAATCTTTATCTTCTATTTCTAAGTAATCTAATTTAAACCTATTCTTCTTGAGACTATCTGCATATGATCGCATAGAAGATAAGAATAGCAGTATTTTTTGCTTATGGTGTTTTTCATAAGTGCATAATCCATTATCTTCAGCCATAAAAAACACATGATCCTTTTTGAAGCGGTCTAAGTATTTTAATGGAAATAATTGATTACCAAGTATAAAAAATAATTTCATAATTAAATATAACTAATTAAAAAATTTATGTCAGAAAAATTTCTAATCTTTGGTGCGACAGGTTCTATTGGTTCAAGTTTAGCTGAACAATTAAAAAATTCTGGAAATGATATCCACTTAATTGCAAGAAATGAAAGTGAAGTAAGTTCTATTGCAGAAAAATTAGGTTGCACATTTACAGTTGCTGATGTTTTAGAAGAAGGTTTTATTGAAAAAGTTAAAGCAGATGTTTCTGAAATAAAAGGAATTGCATACTGCGTAGGTTCGATTGATTTGAAGCCCTTAAGAATGATTACCGAACAAGATTTTAATAAATGTATGAAATTAAATCTTTATTCAGCTGTAGAGGCTATTAAAGGATATCAAGAAAGTTTAAAAAAAAACAAGGGCTCTATTGTTTTATTTTCAACAGTTGCAGCTCAAAGAGGATTTACAAACCATGCAATTATTGCGTCAGCTAAAGCTGCTGTTGAAGGTTTAACGGTATCGCTAGCAGCAGAATTTGCCCCAAATATAAGAGTGAATTGTATTGCTCCAAGTTTAACAAAATCAAAAATTGCTGAACCAATGCTTAAAAATACTACAATAGCAGAGGGTATTGCAAAAGCTCATCCACTAAAAAGATTGGGTGAAGGAAAAGACTCTGCTGCTCTTGCTAAATTCTTACTTACAGAAGATAGTTCTTGGGTTACAGGCCAAATAATTGCAGTTGACGGTGGTAGATCAAAACTATCTTAGAGTGAGAAAATATTTTTTATTAATTTTTTTTCTTTTTTTTTCTTCAGTAAGTTATTCTGATGATTATTCTTTAACCAAAGTTACAAAATTAGATGAACCTTGGGGTTCAACATTTATTAACAATGATGAAATAATTGTAACTGAGAAAGATGGAAAAATAAAAATAGTTAATATTAACGCAAAAAATACTTTTGAAGTTAAACATAACTTAAATTTTTTAAATGTTGGACAAGGTGGATTATTGGATATTATTTACGAAGACAATTATCTTTTGGTTTCGTATTCTGAAGATAGAGGTAATGGAAAAACAAGTACTTCAATTGCTAAGGCATCATTAAATAAAAAAGAATTAAATTTTAAAAATATATTTCAAGCAAACCCACCAATAGACTCAGGCTATCATTTTGGCTCTAGGTTAGCAATTAAAGGTAAATATCTTTATGCATCTGCTGGTGAGAGAGGAATGGGAATGATTGCACAAGATCCTACAAAACACCCTGGTAGCATTATAAGAATTCACACTGATGGTAGTATTCCAAAAGATAATCCAAAGTATGAGGGAAAATCTGATTGGTTACCCGAAATTTATCAAATAGGTGTTAGAAACCCACAGGGATTAACATTATCTCCCTATGATGAAAAAATTTATTTAAGCAACCATGGAGCAAGAGGTGGTGACTGGTTTGGTGAAGCTAAAAAAGGTGAAAACTATGGTTGGAAGATATTAGGATGGGGCGGAAAGAACTATTCAGGTAGTAAAATTGGGCCAAAATGGAAGCCTGGCTTTACTAAAGCTATTCAATACTGGGTGCCCTCAATTGCTACAAGCGCAATAACCATTTACAAAGGTAAAGAATTCAGTGAGTGGAACGGACATGCTTTAATTACTTCACTAATAGATCAATCTTTAAGAAAATTAGTATTTAATGACTTATCAAATATTAAAGAAGATATCATTTTTAAAAATAAAATTGGCAGAATAAGAGATATACAAGTACATCCAGATAACGGAAAAATTTACTTTTTAGGAGAAGCAGCTTTATGGCTAATGGAAAAGAATTAACTTATGAAAAAATTAATATCTTTTCTATTAATCATTCTTTTTTTTAATGTTGAGCTGATTGCAATGGAAAAACGACCTTATCATCATTTGCCAGATGGAACCTTTAGGAATCCTGAAGGGTCTCCAGTTAGAGCAAATGATGTAAAATTTTCCTATAGAACATTTATTAAAGAAAAAAAGAAAATTGATATTACTGTTCCAAAAGATCATGTCATCGATAAAAAAATTGTTAAAGAAAATTTAGAGAAATTTAAAGATGATGATTATATAGCTTGGATAGGGCATGCTACATTCTTAATTAAATTAGGTGAAACAACGATTATTACAGATCCAGTTTTTTCAAAAAATGCAGGGCCTTTAATATTTGGTCCAAAAAGATATGTTGAGCCAGCCATTCAATTAAAAGAAATTCCAAAAACAGATATATTTCTGCTTACTCACAATCATTATGACCACCAGGATATGTCAACTATTAGAGGATTTCCTTATAAAAATGCAAAGGTTTTACTACCACTTAAACTTGGTAAATATTTTAAAAGATACAAAGATGTTAACGAAATGGATTGGTATGACGAAATACAAATTAATAATGATTTAAAGATTACATTATTGCCTGCAGTCCATTGGTCAAAAAGAAGTCTGACTGATACTAACAAAACATTATGGGGTAATTTTTTAATTGAATATAAAAATAAAAAGATATTTTTTGCGTGTGATACTGGATATGGAAATATCTATAAAGAACTTGGGGAAAAATATGGTCCTATTGATTTATCAATGATTAACATTGGAGCATATGATTTTAGACCAATGTTTGATAAATCCATTTACCACACAACTCCTGAAGAAGCTCTTAATATTGCACAAGATTTAAAAAGTAAAAAAGTTTTAGGAACTCACTGGGGAACTTTTGTTTTATCTCTAGAACCTATTATGGAACCACCTGTTCGATTTAAGGATAATGCTGAAAAATTTGGATTCAAAAAAGAAGATGCAATCACATTTAATATTGGTGAAATAAGACCCTTAAAAGAGGTATTTTAAACTATAATATTGTTATTCTATGCATAATTCTATTTCCTTTAAAGGGAGTTGCCTGGTGAAGCATAGATCTATTATCCCATATAGCTAATTGGTTTTTTTCCCACTTTAATGAATATTGAAATTTTTTTTTAATTTGATGCTGAAACAATTTTTTTTTAATTTTATCAGAATTTTTTAATTTAGGAGAAAAGCCTACAAGATGTCCGGGACTACAATAAATTGTATTTTTAGACTTTATTTTTTTTATGATTTTATGAGTAGATTTTAATTCTTTAATTTTTCTTCCCTTCTCTTTTACTCTCTCCCTAGTAGTAACTGAAATTGGGCCTTCAGAAGAGTACCTCCCTTTCACTTGAAGCAACTGATTTTTAATTGATTCTGATAAGTGATCAAAAGCTAAGTATTGGGATGAGAATTCAGTATTTGCTCTACCTTTTTTAGGAACTAGTTTAGATAATAACATTGTAAATCTTGGAGGTTTTTTTGTGTAAATAGAGTCTGTATGAAACTGTTCTCCAAAACTGGGTCCCTTATCTGTTGCTTTTCTTTGAACAACAGTGATTTGTTTATATTTTTTACTTAATCCTTTTAATCTTGGATAATCAGCTAATTTACCAAAATGTTTAGCGAACTTTATATAATCTGAAGAACTTAGTTTTTGTCTTCTCAAAAAAATCATCCCATAAACCTCAAGAGATTTAAAAATAGTTTTAAAATCTTTTTTAGAAATATCTTTAATGTTTCCTATGGCCTCAGCCCCAATATTTCTTTTATTGGGAATAATTTTAAACATAAATAGATTTAATTATTCAATAATTTGCTTTTAGCTTTTTCAAATTCTTCTTGGGTTAAAACTCCACTTTTATGTAATTCATTTAATTTGCTAATTTCGTCACTTAGGTCATTAGCGGTTGGTGAAGAAACTTGAGTTTCATTTTCTTCTTTTTCTTCAGGTTTAACAGGTCTGTTATCGACTTTTGCCTTAAAACCTTTCATGATTGCAGTTCCACCCAGATAAAAAACAAATCCTAAAATTGGTATAGCTAATCCAAAAAAAATTATTTTTTCCATAAGTTAATCTTCATCCTCATCACGCCAGCCTTTTTGGTACATTAAATAACCAGCTAAAATTACAGAAAAAGTTCCAGCTATCATACCAAAGTCAAAACCAACTTGTTTACCATATAAATACCAACCTAACTGAGTTGCTCCAATTGGAACTGCAGTGAGCAATACCATTATTATTCCAATTCGATATTCATACGGAGGTTTTTTCATTTAAAAACTCTATCAAATAAAAAAAGAAATTAATGAAGTTTTATCAATTTGAGACAATAAAACTTACTAATGAAAAAGTGTTTATTTTTGTGATCTTTTAAAACACTCAACAGTATTTTTTAGTAAACAAGCAATCGTCATTGGTCCTACACCACCTGGAACTGGTGTTAAAGCTTTAGCAACTTTTGAAACTTCATCAAATGCAACGTCTCCAACCAAACCATTTTCTGTTTTATTAATTCCAACATCAATTACGATTGCATCTTTTTTTACCCAGTCACCTTTTACTAATTCTGGGATACCCACAGCTGCAACAATAATATCTGCTTCTAAGCATTCTGCTTTTAAATCTTTTGTTCTTGAATGTGTAATTGTTACTGTACAGTTTTCTTTAAGAAGAAGCTGTGTCATTGGTTTTCCATTTAAATTAGATCTTCCAACTACAACTGCTTTTTTACCACTTAAATTTGGTTCAATCTTTTTAATCATTAAATAACACCCAAGTGGAGTGCATGGCACAGAGCTTTCATATCCAGAAGATAAATTACCTACATTCATAGGATGGAAACCATCTACATCTTTTGAGGGCGTGATTGTTTCAATAACTTTTTGTTTATCAATATGTTTTGGTAATGGAAGTTGAACTAAAATGCCCGAAACAGTTTCATCATTATTTAATTCTTCAATTTTTTCTAATACAGTTTTTTCTTCAACAGAGTCTGGGTATCTAATTACTTCAGATTTCAAACCTACTTCATTGGCAGATTTTTCTTTATTACGAACATAAATTTGGCTTGGAGCCATATCTCCAATTAAAATTACAGTTAAACCTGGGACTTTATTGTATTTAGTTTTTAACTCAGCTACTTCTTGTTTTAGTTCTTCTCTTAGTTCTGCTGCAGCTTTTTTTCCATCTATTAATATCATTTAATTTCCTTAAAAAATCATTGGTGCAATGTACAGCTTCATACACATTTCGATAAACCAAATCAATAGTAGAAGAATAATTGGTGATATATCTAATGATCCAAGATTTGGTAAAAAACCTCTAATTCGGTTTAATATTGGATCAGTTAGCCTATAAGACAATTCTAAAATTGAATAAACAAATCTATTTTGAGTATTTAATATATTAAAAGCAATCAACCAACTTATCAAAACATTTGCTATGACTACGTAGGAGTAAAGTTTTAAAATTTGTAGAACTAGATAAAAAATTGCTATCATTTCTTTTCGATATAAATCGATTGGCTTGGAAAAGCAAAAGAAGCTCCATTTTTTTCAACAATTTGTTTTATTTCAATTGCTAATCTCTCCTTAACTTCAAGAGAGTTGCTCCAACTATTTGAGTCTGTAAAACATCTTACCAATATATCAATTGAACTATCTGAAAATTTTTCAATTCTAACCGCAACACCTGCTGATTTATCAAAATCGTTACTGTTATTTATATAATTTTCTATTTCTTCTCTTACTTTTTTAAGTTGTTCAATAGTTGAGTCGTATTGAAGAGTAATTATCCATCTTATTCTCCAATTAGAAGTTTCACTAACATTTACAACTGCATTTTCAGCAAACTGAAAATTGGGAATGATTGCAAGTGATTTATCAAATTTTCTAACTGAAGTAGATCTAAATCCAATATTTTCAACTGTACCCTCAATAATTCCTTCAACTAGAATCCAATCTCCAATTTTAAATCTTTTCTCTACCAATACTAAAATTCCTGAAATTAAATTCTTAAATAAATCTTGTGCACCTAATGCAACGGCTACACCAAACAATCCAAGTCCAGCAATAATTGGACCAATTTTTATTCCCCATAACTCTAAAACGGCTGCTAACCCTAAAATAAAAATTAAAATTTTTAGAGATTTAATAATCCATCCAATTAATTCCTTAGTTAAAAGCTTATCTAATCCACTTAAAATATAAGAAATAGGTTCAATGATTTGATGAATTACCCAAAAAATTAAAATAGTGATTAAAGTTCTATTAATAGTATCTACAACCTCTCGGCCTTCACTTGAAAAAGTCATGTAATAACTTGCAATAAAAAAACCAAGAACAATTGGTAAAAATCTTGCAGGTCCAACTAAAGCATGAACAAAAGTATCATCTAATTTGTTAGTTGTTCTTTTAGAGATTATTTCTAATTTTTTTATAATGAGTTTACTTATTAAGCCTCTAAAAACTAAGAAAATAAAAAATATTCCAATACCAATTAATATTTGAAAAATATCAACACCAAGAATTCCTTGCTTCCAGACTGAAAAAAATATGCCAGAAAAATTATTTATTATTTCCATAGCTAAATTTTATATAACAAAAACTCTTCTTCTCCAGGATTAAAAAGAAATATCTTCTTCCATTTAATTTCATTCAATATAGATGAGGTTTTTTCACCAATACACATCAAATTTGTATTCATCCAAAGGCTTTCTGATTGATTAATCTTTATAAAATTTAAGAAACTTGAAGCACTATTTTGAGAATAAATATAGACCATGTCTGGTATTTTTAGCATTAATTCTCTAACAAAATTATCATCAAATTTTTGATTATAAATAGTTTTATAATTAACTATTCTCTTAACGCTATATCCTTCATTTGTTAATTGTTGATCTAGGTCAACTGAGATGGTCTCTCCACTTATATAAATTAGTTGTCCATCTTTTTGATCAAAGTTTTGTAAAATTAACTCTTTTAAATTCCTAACATTTCCCTCTGCAGCTATTACGTTTTGAAAGCCAGCACTTCTTGCTTTTTTTTCAGTAGCACTTCCCACACAAAAACATAAAAGATTTTTATCAATATTTTTATGATCTAGATATTTGACAGCATTTGCACTTGTAAAGATAATCCCTTTATAATTTGAAAAATTAATCTGCTCATAATCTATCTTTTCTATATTCAATAATGGGAGATGAGAAACTTGATGTCCTAAAGATTTAAATTCTATAATCATTTCAGAGCAATCTTCTAAAGGTCTAGTTAATAAAATATGCATATTATCTTTTATAGGAGTTATTTGATTTTGTTTTTAATATTTGACCTATATCTTTACCAAGTTCTTTAGCATTTTCAATTTTTGAAGATTTTTTTTCATAAAATCTCTGTGTGCCATCTAAAGAAAAAAGCTCTGCTTCTAAAACAATTTCATCACCTTCGATAATAGAATGAGCCCCTACAGCTGTTTCACAATCACCTTCTAAAACTTTAAGAACATTTCTTTCGGCATGGGCTCTTTGGAATGTTTCTTGGTCATTAATTTTATCTAAAACTGAAATAACTTCTTCATCATCATTTCGACATTGAAGAGAAATTATTCCTTGTCCAGCGCTTGGAATGATTTCTTCAGTTGAAAACACTTCAGTAATTTTATCTTCCATTGTTAAAGATTGAATTCCTGCATAAGATAATATTATTGCATCATACAAACCCTCATTAAGTTTTTTAATTCTTGTATCAACATTTCCTCTAATTAGCTTGCAATTAACATCTGATCTAATTTTTTTAATTTGAAATTCTCTTCTATAAGATGATGTTCCAATTACTGAATCAGATTTTAATTCTTTGAGTTTTTTTTTATCTTTAGTTATTAAAATTTCTCTCGGATCGTTTCTTTTTAAAAAAGTATTTGTTCTTAAACCATCAGTTTCAATCGCTGGCATGTCCTTTAATGCATGAACTGCTATATCAATTTTTTTATCTTGAAGTTCTTTTTCTATATTTGTTGAAAACAAACCTTTTCCACCTACTTCTGATAATCTTATATCTTGAACCTGATCTCCTTTTGTAGTTATTTCTTTAATTACAAAATCGTCTTCATTTAAATTTGTATTTTGAATAATCTTATTTTTAGCATTTTGAGCATAGATTAATGCTAACTTGCTACCTCTAGATCCAATGATAAATTTTCTCTGCATAAATAAATATATTTCTTACTTGTATTGAGATTGTACAATTAATAAAAACTATTTGAATGAGTAAAAAACCCTTAATTCTTGGAATTGAATCTAGCTGTGATGAAACAGCAGCTTCTATTATTACTGAAAATGAGCAAGGAATACCACTAGTTTTATCCAATATTGTTTCAAGTCAAGTTGATGTCCATAAAGAATTTGGAGGAGTTGTTCCAGAATTGGCAGCAAGATCTCACATGGAAAAAATTGACTGGATTGTTCAAAAGGCAATTGATGATAGTGGAAGAAAGATTGAAGAAATTGATGCAGTGGCCTCAACTGCTGGCCCAGGATTAATAGTGTGTTTATCTGTTGGTTTAAGTTTTGGAAAAGCATTTGCTTCTGCTTTAGACAAGCCATTCATTGCTGTTAATCATTTAGAAGGTCATGCTCTAAGCCCAAAACTTAATTCAAAACTAAATTATCCTTATTTGCTTTTATTAATTTCAGGTGGTCATTCACAATATTTAAATGTTCAAGGTTTGGGTAAATATAAAAGATTAGGAACAACAATTGATGATGCATTAGGTGAAGCGTTTGATAAGACCGCAAAACTTTTAGGAGTTGAATTTCCAGGTGGGCCTCAAATAGAAATATTAGCAGAAAAAGGTGATCCTAATAAATATGATTTACCAAAACCAATTTTTAATAAGGGAGGATGTAACTTATCTTTTGCAGGACTTAAAACTGCAATTTTAAGAATAACAAAAAATATTAAAACAGATCAGGAAAAATTTGATCTTGCTGCTTCTTTTCAAAAAACAGTTGAGCAAATTTTATATAAAAAAACTAAGATTGCATTTGCTGAATTTGAAAAACAAAACAATGTAGAGAAAAAAATATTTGTAGTTGCTGGAGGAGTGGCGGCTAATAAAAAAATAAGGTCTATGTTAGTTGATTTATGTGATGAAGAAAATTATCAAAGTATGTTTCCACCAATTGAATTTTGTGGAGACAATGCTGCAATGATTGCTATGGTTGGATTAGAAAAGTTTAAATTAAAACAATTTGATAATTTAGATCATCCAGCAAAACCAAGATGGCCTTTAGATGAAAATGCTGCTTTTCTTAAAGGAGCAGGAGTACAATTATGAAATATTGGTTGATGAAATCAGAACCTGATGTTTGGTCTATTGATCAACAAAAAAAAGCAGGTACTAAAGGTGCGCCCTGGGATGGTGTAAGAAATTATCAAGCTGCTAAAAATTTAAAAAGTATGAAAAAAGGAGACCTTTGCTTTTTTTATCATTCAAATATTGGAAAAGAAATTGTTGGAATTGTAGAGGTAATCAAAGAAGCATACTTAGACAAAACCGATAAATCAGGGCGTTTTGTAGCTGTTACAGTTAAATTTAAAGATAAATTATCATCTCCTATAACTCTTGAAGACATCAAAAAATCAAAGGAATTAAGCCATTTAGCGCTTATTAAACAAAGTAGGTTGTCTGTAATGCCCATAGACTCTAAAAGCTGGAAAATATTAAATAACATGAGTAAAATTTAAATATAAAATTATTCCATGCCTTTAAAAAAAAAGAAAAAAACTAAAGTTAAAAAAGTAACAAAAAAAACTAAAGTTAAAAAAAAAGCTATTAGTAAAGTTGCTAAAGACAATTCAAAAGAACTTATTATTAAAACCAAACCTCAGTGGATTAAAAGCAGTTTAGCTACAAAAAGCAAATATCAAGATAAATATAACAAATCTATTAAAAACAACGATGAGTTTTGGAGAAAAGAAGGAAAAAGAATTACTTGGATAAAACCATACAAAAAAATTAAAGATGTAAAATACAGCACTAAAGAAGTTAAGATCAAATGGTTTCAAGATGGAACTTTAAATGCTTCAGCAAATTGTATTGATAGACATTTAAAAGATAAGAAAGATAAAACGGCAATTATTTGGGTTGGGGATGATCCTAAAGATAGTCAAAAAATATCTTACAAACAACTTCACGAAAAAGTTTCTAAAGCTGCTAATGGCTTAAAAAAACTAGGAATTAAAAAAGGAGACAGGGTTACTATTTATTTAACTATGATTCCTGAACTTGCTATTCTAATGCTTGCTTGTGTTCGAATTGGTGCAGTTCACTCAATTATTTTTGGTGGATTTTCAGCAGACTCTATTTCTGGAAGAGTAAATGATTGCGAATCTGAATATATAATTACAGCAGATGAAGGTGTTAGAGGAGGAAAAACAATTCCTTTAAAATATACAACTGATGAAGCGTTAGAGAGCTGTCCTAATGTTAAAAAATGTATTGTCGTTAAACGAACAGGAAATTATATCAATTGGGATCAGGAAAGAGATGTTTGGTATCATGATTTAATCAAAGATGTTTCTAAACACTGTGAACCAGAAGAGATGAACGCAGAAGATCCATTATTTATTTTATATACTTCAGGATCAACTGGTAAACCTAAAGGAGTTTTGCATACAACAGGTGGTTACATGGTGTATGCTTCAATGACTCATCAATATATTTTTAATTATAAACCAAAAGACATCTACTGGTGTACCGCTGATATTGGCTGGGTCACAGGTCATAGTTATATAATTTATGGACCCCTTGCAAACGGGGCAACAACAATAATGTTTGAGGGTATTCCAAACTATCCAACAACTTCTAGATGGTGGCAAATTATCGATAAATATAAAGTAAATACTTTTTACACTGCTCCAACAGCAATTAGAGCTTTGATGCGTGAAGGAGATAAACCAGTTAAAAAAACTTCAAGAAAATCATTAAAATTACTTGGTACTGTTGGCGAACCGATTAATCCAGAAGCTTGGATGTGGTATTACAAGACGATAGGAAATTCTAAATGTCCAATTGTTGATACATGGTGGCAAACAGAAACGGGAGGAATAATGATCGCTCCTCAAACGGGTGCTATTGACTTAAAACCGGGTTCAGCCACTAAGCCATTTTACGGTGTAAAGCCTGTACTTGTTGATAAAAAAGGGTTGGAAATAAAGGGTCCTGGGGAAGGCAGACTATGTATTGCTCAGTCATGGCCTGGTCAAATGAGAACTGTTTACGGAGATCATCAAAGATTTATAGACACCTATTTTTCACAGTTTGATGGAAAATATTTTACTGGTGACGGATGTAGAAGAGATAAAGATGGATACTATTGGATTACAGGTAGAGTTGATGATGTAATTATTGTTTCTGGTCACAATCTTGGTACCGCTGAAATAGAAAGTGCATTTGTTGCTCATCCAAAAGTTGCTGAAGCAGCTGTTGTTGGATATCCACACGACATAAAAGGTAATGGACTTTACTGTTATGTAACTTTGAATATAGGTGAAAAGGAAAATGGTGATCTAGAGCGTGATTTAAAGTTATGGGTTAGAAAACAAATAGGGCCTCTTGCTACTCCTGATCTAATTCATTTTACTCCTGGACTTCCAAAAACAAGATCGGGGAAAATAATGAGAAGAATTCTTAGAAAGATTGCACATAACGAACACGGACAATTAGGTGATACAACCACCTTGGCTGACCCAAGCGTTGTTGATAGCTTGGTTAATAATAGAAAAAATATTTAAAAATCTATTAACTTTTCAAATTCGTTTCTAATAATATCCCATTTTAAAATCATAGAATTTAATACGATCTTTCTATCTAAACTCTTAAGCTCTTCAGCTATTGGTGCCCATTTGTATAATGATAGGGCACTTGGATTAAAAGGCAAGTCTTTGTAATAAGTTTCCCAATTCAAATTTTGCAATCTTTCATTAAAAGTTCTTTTTGCTTCCTCAATTATATCAAGTGGCATCTTATTGGATATTTCATCGTCTAAAATTTTATTAAAAATTTCTTTAGCTTGATCGATGTTTTGATAATTAAAATTAACTTTCAAATATGAAAATGTAAAAAAAGTTAAATCTTGTAAAGCCACAGAATAAATATTCCATTTTGCAATATTAAGAGATGACATGAAGACATCATTATCAAAATGAAGGACATATCTGGTTCCCATTCTAGTTTTTAAATAACTATATAAAGTAACTTGCGTCACCCATGCAGACTTTGTTTGAATAAAGTTTTCAAGCTGATCTATGTTCTTAATTTTTTTCTTTGGAATAAATGCTTTAAACAAAGCAAACAAATAAACTTTAAAGTCTTTAAGAGATATGTCTCTCCAAGAGAGTTTATATTTTTGCATAAAATTAGCCTTTGTGACAATTATAACTCAAAAAAGTAAGTAAATATCTACCTAAAATGGTCATTTTTAATCTTTTCATTAGCTTCATAATGGTTATGGTTTTGATTAGTTATAACTAAAAGAGAGGTATAAATGTCAAACGCAGAAAAACACTGGGAAAAAACCAGGTCATTGTTATTTGTAACATTGGCAATATGGTTTATTTTCTCAATTGGCATCTTCCTTTTTGCAGCTGAAATGAATGAGGTTACTGGACCTTTCGGATATCCATGGACATATTGGTTTACATGTCAGGGATCTCTTGGAATTTTCGTAATCTTGTGTTTCTGGTTTGCTAATAGGCAAGAGAAAATCGATGAAGAATTCGGCTTCAACGAAAGAGAGGATGGCTAATGATTAAAGGTAAATTTATAGACAATTTGCCAAAAGTTTACGGAATCTATACTGGAGGTTTTATAGGTTTCATAATCTTAATGGCAATTGGTGAACAGATGGGTATGTCTGCTAAAGCAATAGGTGTTGCTTTTGTAGCCTTTACAATATTCATCTACGCATTAATCGGTTATCTATCAAGAACAGCTCAAGCAGATGCATATTACGTAGCTGGAAGGCAAGTTCCAACTGTATTCAACGGTATGGCGACAGCAGCAGACTGGATGTCTGGTGCTTCATTCGTTGCAATGGCAGGTGGTATTTACTTTAAAGGTTATGGATATATGGCTCTACTTGTTGGTTGGACTGGTGGTTACATATTAGTTGCAACTTTATTAGCACCATACTTAAGAAAATTTGGATGTTACACAGTTCCAGATTTCGTGGGTACAAGATACGGTGGTAATTTAGCAAGACTATGTGCAGTAATAGTTTTAACTGTTGCTTCATTTACTTATGTAACTGCACAGATAAACGCTACAGGTACTATTGCATCTGTTGCACTAGATATCGACTTTAAATATGCTGTATATATTGGACTAATAAGTATTTTACTTTGTTCAATGTTAGGGGGTATGAGAGCGGTAACTTGGACACAGGTTGCACAATATATCGTACTAATTATAGCTTACTTACTTCCAATTTTTTGGATCAGTAACAAAATGGGGGCAGGTTTCTTCCCTCACTTCATGTTAGCTGATGAGGTAGCTAGAATTGGTGAGTTAGAACAACAGTTTGGTTTTGTTAAAAACTCTGCTGCTGATCTAGCAACGGTACCTAAAGGGTTAGCAGGAATAACTAAAGCACACTCTGCAGTAAATGCAACGCCTTGGGCGTTTATTTCATTGGCATTGGCGATGATGATGGGAACAGCTTCATTACCGCACGTGATGATGAGATACTTTACTACTCCAAGTGTAAAAGCAGCTAGAAAATCAGTTGGTTGGTCATTATTCTTTATCTTCCTTCTGTATTCTTCTGCGCCAATGTTAGCAACACTATCTAAACTATCGTTGATTGATCCAAATTTATCTACGGGTATTATTGGTAAATCATTTGCTGAAGTTCAAGCAATAGATTGGTTCCAAAACTGGAATCAAGCAAACTTGATGTTCATCAGTGACTTTAACGGCAATGGAACTCTTGAGTTAAACGAGTTTTTCATGGGCGGTAAAGCGGTCGTGTTAGCAACACCAGAAATAGCTGGATTACCATATGTAATCTCAGGACTGGTAGCTGCTGGAGGTATGGCTGCTGCCATGTCAACAGCTGACGGTTTGATTCTAGCAATTGCGAATGCGATCTCTCATGACGTTTATTACAAAATGATTGATCCAAAAGCAGAGACTGCAAAAAGACTTCTTGTTGCAAGGGTATTACTTGTAATAATTGGTTTTGCTGGGGCAACTATTGCGGCTCTTGAGATCCAAGGTATCTTAGGTTCAGTTATCTGGGCTTTTGACTTTGCGATGTCAGGACTATTCTTCCCACTTGTACTAGGTGTATGGTGGAAGAGAGCTAACAAAGAAGGTGCTATTGCTGGTATGGTATTAGGTCTTGCATCATCTATTTGGTACCTAGTTTGGGTACGAACAGGTGGAAGTGGATTCTTAGGACTTACTCAGTTAACATTTGGTATCTTCGGAGCTGGTGTTAGTTTTGTTGCTATGGTTGTAGTGAGTTTAATGACTCAAGAGCCAGATAAAGCTACTCAAAAAATGGTGGATGAAGTTCGTGTACCTAGCGGTAGAACCGTTACTGGTAAATAGAACTATCAAATCTTAATTTAGGGGCGATTAATTTCGCCCCTTTTAATTTAATCTTTTTTCCAATATAAATTCTCAATGTCGGCAAACTTTCATCCTTTAGTTTATTTTATAGATTATCTTCTTGGAATAATTATGTGGACTTTAATAGGAAGGGTTGCGATGAATATTTTTCAAAAAGAAGATTCGGAATTCTTTTTTATGAAAATATTTGTAAAATACACTAATCCACTTATAAAAATTTTTAAGCCTATAACCCCATCTTTCATTATAGCGCCTCTTGTTCCATTATATGTGGCTTGGTTCTTTTATATGATTAGATTTTACTTTATGCCTTGGATCCTAGGATATTCTGTAATGGGAATGTTATCCTTCCCCTTAGAAAGTGAAATTTCAAGACAAATTTATCAATTATTTAATTCAATTAAATTTTAAAAATTGATACTAGTAGATCTAGTAATCAATGAAAAAAATACAAATTTCACCATCAATTCTATCTGCTGATTTTAGTCAACTAGGTAATGAAATTAAAAGACTCGAGGAAGGTGGCGCAGATATGATTCATGTAGATGTAATGGATGGTCATTTTGTTCCAAATCTCACCATAGGGCCTCCCGTCATTAAAGCCTTAAGAAAACAATCTTCAATTAAATTTGATGTTCACCTGATGATTTCTCCTGTTCACAAATACATTGAAGCTTACTCTGATGCTGGTGCAGATATTATTACAATTCATCCTGAGGCAACAGATAATTTAGAGGAGTCAATTCTAAAAATTAAAAGTTTAAATAAAAAAGTTGGTGTTTCACTTAATCCAGAGACTAAGATTGATTTAATTATAGACTACCTTGAAAAAATTGATTTAGTTTTAATAATGAGTGTAAATCCAGGATTTGGGGGTCAAAAATTTATGCCTGAAGTTCTAGAAAAAATTAGAAAACTCAAAAAAATTCAATCTGAAAATCATTTGAATTTTGACATTGAAATTGATGGAGGAATAAATTTTGATAATTGTCAATTGGCGATTGAGGCAGGTGCCAACATACTTGTTTCTGGAACAACTGTATTTAAAAGTAATAATGGAGATATTAAAAAAAATATTAATTTATTAAAATTAAAATAAGTTAATGATTATTAATAATTTAAGTCAATTTTATTTTGAATTAAAAAAAAATTTAAAAAAATTTTATCAAAACTCTAGTATTTATGACAAAAAAATATCTAGAACTAAAGATATTAATTTTAATTATAAACCAAGTCCTTATTTATTATCCTCAATAGTAAAATATCAAAAAAAAAAATATAAAATTGAAGACTTTGCCTTAGAAACTATTTGGCAAAACAACTTAAAGTATGATGAATTTCAAAAATTAAATAATTTTTTTTGGTTTTTTAGTTTAGATCTAAAATCATCAAAAAGGACTACCCAATCAGTTATTAATAATTGGATTAATAAAAACAATAAATTTAATAAAAAAAGTTGGGATTTTGATATTACCTCTAAAAGAATAATTTCCTGGTTGTCTAATCATCAATTGACTTACGAAGATTGTGAAGAAGATTTTAAAAAAAAATTCAATCACTACATTCAAAAACAAACAAATCATCTTTTGAATGAAATAAAAAATTTGTCAGAAGTTGAAAACAAAATTGTTGGCTGTGCTGCAATTATATTAGCAGGGCTAGCATATAAAGATGAAGATAAATATCTTACAAGTGGATTAAATCTCTTAAAAAAAATAATAAAATCATCAATTAATAATGAGGGTTTCCCTAAATCTAGAAACATTAAACAGCTTATTTTTTATTTAAAATATTTTATCCTTATTAGAGAGTGGTTAAAGGAGTCTCATAACACAATTCCTGAGTATATTGATGAAACTATTTATTATCTTGGTCAAAGTTATGCTTTCATTTGGCAAAATATTAATCAAGATATTTTATTTAATGGAAATTATATTTCAAATAATAGTGAGTTTGATCAATATTTAAAAAGGCACGGATATGTGTTTAAAAATGAGAATAAAGAACTTACAGGTTATGCAATTCTTAAAAATAAACGAATTATATTAGCTATGGATATCGGAAATAGTCCAAGCAATAACTTTTCAAAGTTTTATCAATCTGGGGCTCTTTCATTTGAGATTTTTTCAAACGGCAAAAAACTAATCACTAACTCTGGTTACGTTACAGATCAAAAAAATAAATTAAGTAAACTTTCAAGAAGTACAGCTTTACAAAGTACTCTATCAATTGAAGATCATTCTTCATGTGATTATAAAAAATTGTACAAATCAAATCTAATTGTAGAAAAAGGCATTCGTATAATAAAAAAAAACATTGTGTTTGAAGATAATTATTGGAAAATATCAGCCGCCCACGATGGTTATCAAAAAAAATTTGGCACAATTCATGAGAGAGAAATTGAATTTTATCCTGAACAACTGAAGTTTATTGGTTATGATAGGTTAGTAAGGAAAGATGCATCAAAAAATATTAAATTTGATATTAGATTTCACCTAAGCCCAAATACAAAGATAATGAAAACGCAGGATAATAAATCAATCCTTATAGAGTTAGATGATGAGGGTTGGAAATTTAATTGTGAAAACTTTGATATAAATATTGATAATGGATTATATTTAGGTATTAAAAATTCATACAAAGAAAATCAAAACATATGTATATCTGGAATAAACAAAGAAGAAAATCAAACCATAAAATGGGAGATTTCTAAAATATAATGAAAAAAATAAAAACAGCTCTCATTTCTGTATCAGATAAAAGAAATTTAAAACCAATTCTTAACTCCTTAAAAAAAAATAATATAAAAATTATTAGTTCAGGCGGTACATATAAAGAAATTAAAAAGTTAAAATTTAAATGTTTAGAAGTTTCAGAATTTACAAATTCACCTGAAATTTTAGAAGGTAGAGTAAAAACTCTTCATCCCAAAATACATGCTGGAATTTTAAATAAAAGAAAAAGTAAAATTCACTTAAAAGACCTTAAAAATAATAATTTTGAAAATATAGATCTAGTTATTGTAAACTTTTACCCATTTGAAGAGACTTTAAAAAATACAAAAAATCACAACAAAATAATTGAAAATATTGATGTGGGTGGACCAACAATGGTCAGATCAGCAGCTAAAAACTATCAAGATGTAACCGTTATTACCTCATCAGATCAATATGAAGAACTAATTGAAGAATTAAAAAAAAATAAAGGTTCTACATCCTTAAAATTTAGAGAAAAAATGTCTAGAATTGCATTCACTGAAACTGCTTATTATGACTCAGTCATTTCTGAATATTTTAATAAAAAAAATAATGTGATTTTTCCAAAAAAGAAAGTTTTTTACACCAATCTTATTGAGACACCACGTTATGGTGAAAATCCACATCAACAATGTGGAATTTATTCAAAAAATAATTCTATGAAAATAAATCAAATTCACGGAAAGCAGTTAAGTTATAATAATTATAATGATATATTTTCAGCTTTAACTATTTCTAAATCATTACCTAAAAACATAGGAACAGTGATAGTTAAACATGCTAACCCTTGTGGAGTTTCAGTTAATAAAGATCAACTTGAGAGTTACAAATCAGCACTAGCTTGTGATCCTATTAGTGCTTTCGGAGGCATAGTATCCTGTAATTATAAGATTAATAAGAGTTTAGCGGTAGAATTAAATAAATTATTTCTTGAAGTTATTGTCTCAAATGGTTTCGATAAAGAGGCATTAAAATTATTAAAGAAGAAAAAGAATTTAAGATTAATTGATGCAACAAATTATTCTTTCAAAGAAATATTAAGGTTTATATCTTCTAATGAAGAATTATTAGTACAAACAGAAGATTTGAAAAAATTTAGCAATAAAGACTTTAAAATTGTTTCTAAAAGAAAACCAACCTCAAAACAGATGAAAAATTTAATTTTTGCATTTAATATTTGTCGATACGTAAAATCTAATGCAATAGTACTTGCAACAAATCAAACAACTGTAGGAATTGGATCAGGTCAACCAAGTCGTTTGGATAGTTGTCAAATCGCAATAGATAAAATGAAAAAATTTACACATATAAAAGATGAGGTGGTAGCTGCATCAGATGCATTTTTTCCGTTTGTTGATGGAATTGAAAAATTAGTTCAATCGGGTGTTACTGCAGTAATACAACCTTCAGGATCCATCAGAGATAAGGAAATAATTAATTTTGCGAACGAAACTGATACAATTTTAGTCTTTTCAAAAACCAGACATTTTAGACATTAACTAATTGATCTATTTTTGCCGCAAGAATAAAATCATTTTCAGATAAACCTTCGATAGCATGTGTGGTAATTTTTATCTCAGCATAACCCCAACCAAATAATATGTCTGGATGATGACCTTCATTTTCTGAAATTTCCCCAACTTTATTAATGAAACTTTGGCTTTCTAAAAAGTTTTTAAACTTAAATTTTTTATTTAAAAGAAAATTTTTTTTTTCACCCTTGATAATATCCCAACCATCAACTTTTTTTTGATATTTATGAATTTCCGATATATCAAAAGGTATAATACCTCCTTCGCAAGGAACACATTTTTTATTTAAAAGATCACTCATACTTGAATTTTGGAGCGGGCAAAGGGGGTCGAACCCTCGACCTTCTCGTTGGCAACGAGACGCTCTACCACTGAGCTATGCCCGCAATTATTAATGATATAGTTAGACTTTTTTTTTAATTCAATCAATACAAATTAATAATAGATGTGATATATTTTAATACATTATGCAAATAAATGATCTTCCAAAAAAAATACCTGTCTTTCCTTTAAGTAATTTTATCATTTTTCCCAAAACTACAATACCTTTGAATATTTTTGAGACACGGTATATCGAAATGATTAATGATAGTATGAGTTCTAATAAATTAATAGGTATGATACAGCCTTTAAGCCAAAATAGTGTTAACCAAGAAGATATAAATCTTCACCAGGTGGGTTGCTTAGGTAAAATAGTCAGTTTCAAAGAAACAGAAGATAATCGCTATTTAATTGAATTAAAAGGTTTGATTAGATTTCAAATTATGAATGAAATTAAGTCTAAAAAAAAATATAGAGAATATGAGGTTGATTTTAAACGTTTTAATCATGATCTTGATGACAAAAAAGAAAAGCTTAAATTTTCTGACCTTGAATCAATTTTTAAAGATCTAAAAACATTATTTGAAAAAAGAGGTTTTATAATAAATTGGAAAGAACTTGAAAAACAAAGTTTAGATGAGATAATAAATGCTTTAGCAATGGCTTCACCATTTTCATTAGAAGAAAAACAAGTTTTATTAGAAGCAGAAAATTTAAATATAAGAAAAAATAAAATTGCAGAGATTTTAACTACTTATACATACGATATTTTTGACAATACAACTATTCAATAAACTAAAATAAAACACCTCTATCAGCAATTTTCGTAAACATTTTATTAATGGATGGATAATTACTAATCAGTTTAACTGATTTGCTTAAAAAACTAGTTTTCATTTTTCTCTCGATATTAAAAATTTCATGGATTAGATCTATACCATTAGAAAAAATAAAATTTTTATGTTTTAATTTTTTTTGAAATTCTAAGTTTACCGAGCTATCTAACGGTAAACCAACATCTAATCTTTTTTTAATTATTTCTACAAGAGTTTTTATATCTCTAATAGTCATATTAAAACCTTGACCTGCTAAAGGGTGAACCTTGTGCAATAAGTCACCAAATGCTAATATATTCCTATAATAATAAGACCTTAAATTTAATGATTCTAACTCGAAACTGTTAATTTTTTCTATATTTTTAATTTTATACTTAAAATTTTTGTCTTTAATTAATTGTTCAATATTTTCTTCTTTTTGATTAATAGAATTATGCACAGAATATACAATTGAAGTTTCTCTTTTTGAAATTGGTAAAAAAGCGAGAGGTCCTTTTTTTGTAAAAATTTGAAAAGCTGTATCATTTTCTATCTGCTCATGTGTAATAATGGTTGCGTATGCTTTACTATTATATCTTTTAGTTATTTTTTTACTAAAAAATCGATTTGTAATAGAATTTGATGAGTCACAATTAATTATAAGTTCATATTTTTTTAAAAAAGAAAGTTTTTTTTCATTTGAAAATTTAGATCTAAAAAATTTATTTTTTGATAAATCTTTTTCTAATAATTTATATAATTTATAATTTTTAATAATTGAAAAAAGTTGATTCTCATTTGCTTTAAAACCTACTAATTTTTCTTTCCCTAAATGTTCTGAAAAAATTTCAATTCTTTTTAAATTCCAAAGTAATTTTTTAATATTAATTATATTACTGTTAAAAAAATCAACATTATTATTTGAAATTCCAATTGTTCTTGAATCACTTATCTTATAATTTTTTTTATTAAAATATACATGAACTTCAATTTCATGATTTACAAGCGCTTTAGCTAGGGCCAGGGCTGTTAAACTATTACCAAGTATACAAACTGTCATAATAATTTTAATTTTAACAATAAAAATTAGATGATACAAAGTGATTAAACCGACTCATTTATATGAATATTAAAAAAACAGCCAATTTATTGCTTAATTTTGCCATTCAAAGATTAGCAGAAATATTTGGGGTTATAATTTCTCTCGCAGGTGTAATGTTAATGTTGGCACTAATAACATATTCTCCTAATGATCCAAATTTCATTTTTCCTGAAAATACAAAGATTGAAAACTTAATGGGTTTTCAAGGTAGTTTTACATCTGATTTATTTTTTCAATCAGTTGGATTAATATCTTATTTAATTCCATTTACGCTGGTAATTACAGGTATAAATATTTTCAAAACAAAAGATTTTTTTTTGATTATCGAAAATAATTTTTTTATAATTTTATATCTAATTTTTGGTACACTGTTTTTCGCTCACTATTACTCTGATGCTTACGCTCTTTATATAAATGGAAATAGTGGTTTTGTTGGTCAATATTTAAATCAAACATTTCTCAAATCCTTAATATTAATTAACGAACAAGTATTTTTTTATATTTTAATTCTAAATATTTTAATTTGTTTTTTATTAAGTATTAATTTTAGCTTGATAAAATTTTTTATATTTATCAAAAAGATCTTTAATTTTTTAATCAGGAAAGATAACAAAAATTATACGGATAAAAGTGAAATAATTAATGAATATATTCCTCAAGATGAAATTAAAAATCTTATTCAAGAAGATTTGCCTTTTATTAAAAGTGAAAACAAATCTGAGACAAAGATTAAATTTAAACTACCGAGCCTTGAATTACTTAAAACACCAACAAAAAAAGAGAGAGAAAATTTTGAAAAAAATGAAACGCATGATCCAGAATTTTTAGAAAAAATACTTATGGATTTTGGAGTTAATGGTAATATAAAAAAAGTTAGTCATGGCCCTGTGGTGACTTTAAATGAATTTGAGCCAGCTGCAGGAGTAAAAGTTTCTAAAATAATTAATTTATCTGATGATATAGCAAGAAATACAAGTTCAGAGTCTGCAAGAATAGCAACTATACCTGGTAGCAATACTGTTGGGATAGAGCTTCCAAATACACTAAGAGAAAATGTTTATTTAAGTGAAATTTTAAATAACTCTGATTTCAAGAAAAAAGATATTAAATTACCAATAGCGCTAGGTAAAAATATTTCTGGTAAACCTGTTGTTGGTGACTTAGCTTCTATGCCACATCTTCTTATCGCAGGAACTACGGGATCTGGAAAATCAGTTTGTATTAATACAATTATTCTATCTCTTCTGTATCGACACACGCCAGATAAATGTAAGTTTATTTTAATCGATCCTAAAATGCTTGAATTGTCAACATACGAGGGTATTCCTCATTTGCTTTGTCCAGTAATTACTGAAGCTAAAAAAGCTGCTTCTGTTCTTGGTTGGGTCGTTAAAGAAATGGAAAGTAGATATAGATTGATGACAAAAGAAGGTGTGAGAAATATTGATGGATATAATGCTAAGCATAAACTTCCAATGCCCTATATTGTTGTTGTGGTTGATGAGATGTCAGATTTAATGTTGGTTGCAGGTAAAGAAATTGAAAATTATATACAAAAATTATCCCAAATGGCTCGAGCTGCTGGAATTCACATCATTATGGCTACCCAAAGACCTAGCGTTGATGTTATTACCGGTACTATTAAAGCTAATTTTCCAACCAGAATATCTTTTCAGGTTACCTCAAAAATAGACAGTAGAACTATTCTTGGAGAACAGGGGGCTGAACAATTGCTAGGCAAGGGAGATATGCTTTACATGTCCTCTGCTAACAGAATAGTGAGAATTCATGCGCCATTTGTATCTGATAACGAAATTGAAAAAATTAATAATTTTTTAAGAGCTCAAGCAGAACCCGATTATATAGATGAAATATTAAATTTTGCTGACGAGAAAGAGATTGGAGACAATCAATCTCTAGGTGACAAAGATGAGCTTTATCAATCAGCTTTAGAAATAATTAGATCCGAAGGTAAAGCATCGACTTCTTTTTTACAAAGAAAACTTCAAATTGGTTATAATCGAGCAGCAAGAATTATTGATATGATGGAGGCTGATGGGGTTGTCAGTAAAGCAAATCATGTTGGTAAAAGAGACGTGCTCTAATGTTTAAATACTTCTTTATTTTTATTTTTTTGATTTCATTTACTAATTCTCATGCAGAAAATAAAGATAAAATTATAGAAAAACTACAAAATACTAAAAATTTAGTTTTTGAATTTGAACAAAATATTAATGGAAAAATAGAAAACGGAAATTGTACAATTAAATATCCAAAAAAAATTTATTGTAAATATCTAAAAAATAATAAAATTTTAGTTTCTAATAGTAAATCATTGGTGATTAAAACTATATCAAGCTATTATAGGTACCCCTTAAAAAAAACACCATTAAATTTGATTTTAGACAAAAATTTTTTAATAGAGAAAATAAATGATTTAGAGGAGGGAATATTAGACGAGACTTCTATAAATTTCGCTATTTTGGAAAATGATAATGTAATTAATATTTTTTTTGACAACAAAACATTTAATTTAATTGGCTGGCAGACTAAAGATATTTATCAAAATGTTAATGTTACCTATCTTTCATCTATTCAGGTAAATCAACAAGTTGACGAAGATTTGTTTAAACTACCTATACAAAACTAAATTCTTACAGTTTCAGTTTTAAATATTTTCATACCTCTAGCGATATAATTATTTAAAGCATTTTTGTGATCCAGAGAGCAAGTATGAACCCAAACTCTATCAATATTTTTTTTAAAAGATATCTGAATTGCTTCAGATAACAAATATGATCCTAGTTTTTTATTTTGAAATTCTTCTAATAATCCAAAGTATGCTATTTCTACTTCTTTTTTCTCGCTATGCGATATCAATTCAAAAAAACCAACAAGATCATCTTTATATTTAAAAATATATGTTTCAACTTTTTCATTCGATACATAATCTATCCATTGAGTTTCTGTCCAAACTAATCGATCAATCCATTTATGTTTTTTGCCAATATTTTTATAAAAAAATTTATTTAATTGAAAATTAGTCGGCTCTAATAAATTTAAAGAATAATTAACAGTAGGTTTGGCGGCCTCAATAAGATCTTGAATTGAATTTATTTCTAAATAATTTCTTTTAACTTCTTCTGTCACTCAACCATTTTTCCTACTATTTCACCTCCAAATAAATGAAAGTGTAAGTGAGGAACCTCTTGACCACCATCACCACTTATATTAGCTAGCGCTCTATAGCCTTTACCTACTTCTGTTGAAATACCTAGTTTTTTTGCAACTATATTTATTCCCTTGAGCAATCCTACCATCTCCTCTGACGAGGCATTAATACTAAAATCATCTAAATCTATGTATTTGCCTTTTGGAATTACTAAAGCGTGAATTTTTTTTTGAGGATTAATATCATGAAAAGCCAAAACAAAATCATCCTCGTAAATTTTTTTACAAGGTATCTCCCCTTTTAAAATTTTTGCAAAAATATTATTATCGTCATAGGTCATTTTTTTCTTTTTTCTAACTCTGACATTACATCTTCAATTTTTATGTCATTTGCCTCAAGATACATTAGCAAATGGTAGAATACATCGGCTGCTTCATGAATTTTATTAGAATTTTCCTCTATTGCCTCAATCAACTCATTAACTTCTTCTAAAACTTTTGCTTTACTTAGCGATTTGTCAGTAAGTAGTTTATTTGTATAAGATCCATCAATCGGTGATGATTTTCTTTCTCGAGCAAGTTTGATTAAGTTTTCTAATGTATCAAGCATATTAAATTCTAACAGGAATTCCTTTTAAATCCAAATATTCCTTAGCCTCTTTTACAGAATGTTTACCATAGTGAAATATGGATGCTGCTAGAACTGCACTAGCTTTTCCCAATTTAATTCCATCTACTAAGTGATCTAAGTTACCCACTCCACCCGAAGCAATCACTGGAATATTAACTTTTGAAGATATCTTTGACATAAGCTCAATATCATAACCAACTTGAGTTCCATCTCTGTCCATTGATGTTACTAATAGTTCACCTGCCCCGCTGTCTTCCATTTTTTTTGAAAACTCAATTGCATCCATTCCAGTATTATTTCTTCCGCCGTGAGTAAAAATTTCCCATTTATCTTGGTTTTTTTTTGCATCAATTGCTACAACAATACATTGAGATCCAAATTTTTTTGAACTTTCGATTATTACTTCTGGATTTTGAACTGCTGCAGTATTGATTGAAACTTTATCTGCTCCACAATTTAATAGCTTATTAATATCATCAACACTTCTAACTCCACCCCCAACAGTCAATGGAACGAAACATTTTTTAGATGTTCTATCCACCACATCATAGATAGTTTCTCTATTTTCATTAGATGCAGTGATATCTAAAAAACAAATTTCATCTGCCCCACCATCTGAATAAATTTTAGCCTGCTCCACTGGATCTCCAGCATCTTTTAGATCAACAAAGTTAATACCCTTTACTACACGACCATTTTTAACATCTAAACAAGGTATAATTCTATTTTTAAGCATCTAATTCCTTCACTAATTCCTCTAATTTAATATCACCATCATAAATTGCTTTTCCAACTATAATACCTTCAATATTCTTATTATTTAATTCTTTGGCTTTTTTAATATCGTCTATTGAAGAAACTCCACCAGATATAATTACGGGACAATTAGATGTGTCAGCAACCTTTGCTGTTTCTTCAAAATTTGGACTTTGTTTCATGCCATCTCTATTGATATCAGTATAAATTAATCTACTAGCACCATAATCATTTACTTCTTTTAAATAATCTAAAGTTAATTGATTAGAATTTTCCTTCCAACCTGATACAGAAAGATAACCGTCCTTAGCATCCAAACCTAACGCAATTTTGTTTGGAAATTTTATACATGCTTCTTTTAAAAAATTTTTATCTTTTATAGCAGCACTTCCTAAAATAACTTTTTCTACACCAGCATCAGTGTATTTTTGAATACTATCAATGGTTCTAACACCACCACCTACTTCAATACTCAAATCAAATTTATTTACTATTTCTTGAACGATATTCAGATTAACTGTTTCACCTGTTAAAGCCCCATCTAAATCAACTATGTGTAAATTTTTAAAACCATGATCTTTAAATTTGCTAGCTTGTTCAACTGGTGACATTTGATATTCAGTTTTATTATCAAAGTCTCCTTTAACCAACCTCACACACTTTTTATCTTTAATGTCTATTGCTGGAAATATTTTCATTTTATAAATTTATAAAATTATCAATTATTTTAAGACCGGTTTTATCACTTTTTTCAGGGTGAAACTGTGTTCCAAATATATTTTCTTTTTCAACAGCGCAAACTATATTTGATGAATAATCAGTTGTTGCAACTATAACTGACTTATCTTTTGGAATAAATTCATAACTGTGAACAAAATACATATGAGAATTATTTTCTATATCTTTAAAAACTTTACTATCTTTTAGAATATTTATTTCGTTCCAGCCAATGTGTGGAAGTTTATATTTGTTATTTTGATTGTTAATCTTAGATACCTTTCCAGAAATCCAACCTAAACCATTAGTTTCAGTTTCCTCATAGCCAATATCTGCAAACATTTGAAGTCCAACACAAATACCAAGCAGTGGTTTTTTATTATTTATTGCAAATTCATTTAAAGTATCAACTAAACCATTTATACTGTTTAGAGCGTCAAAACAGCTTTTAAACGAGCCTTGGCCTGGTAAAACTACCTTGTCACTCAATTTTATCTTTTCTAAATCTGAAGTTACTTCAATATTTACTTTTTCTTTAGCAGCTTCTTTAAAAGAATTTATGACAGAGCTGATATTACCCGAATTATAATCAACAATTGTGACATTCATTAAACTTATAATGAGCCTTTAGTTGATGGAATACTCTTCTTACTTCTAGGATCCATCTCTAATGCTTCTCTTAATGATCTCGCTAAAGCTTTATAGCAAGATTCAATAATGTGGTGACTATTGTCTCCGTAAATATTTTCAACGTGCATCGTAATACCAGCAGATTGAGAAAATGCTTGGAACCATTCTTTAAATAGTTCTGTGTCCATCTCACCAAGTTTTTCTACTTTTAATTTTACTTTCCAAATTAAATAAGGTCTATTTGAAACATCAATAGCCACTCTTGTTAAAGTTTCATCCATTGGAATAACTCTGTGTGCATAACGTTTTATTCCTACAGATTTTTTTGCAGCTTTTTTTAAAGCTTCACCAATTGCTATCCCTGTATCTTCTGTTGTGTGGTGAAGATCAATGTGAGTGTCGCCTTTTGCTTTAACTTTTAAATCTATAAGAGAATGCTTCGATAATTGCTCAAGCATATGATCTAAAAAACCTATACCAGTATCAATTTGGTATTTACCTTTTCCATCAATATTAACCTCAACGCTAATACTGGTTTCTTTGGTTTTTCTGGATACTTTTCCTTTTCTAGCCATATATTTTAAGGGTATACATGTATAATCTCACTATATCAATATCAGCATCAAGACTTGAAGAATAAAAAATAGTTACCATTTATCAATCATGACAACAATTGTATTAGTAAGAAAAAATAATGAAGTAGTGGTTGCTGGAGATGGCCAAGTTAGTATGGGAAATACTGTAGTTAAAAGTACTGCTTCAAAAATTAGAAAAATTGAAAAAAGAGATGTGGTAGCAGGGTTTGCAGGATCAACTGCTGATGCACTCACATTGTTTGAGAGATTAGAAGCTAAAATTGAAAAGCATGCAGGAAATTTATCAAGAGCTGCTGTTGAATTAGCAAAAGATTGGCGAACAGATAAATATTTAAGAAGATTAGAAGCATTAATGGCAATTGGTGACAAAGACAACAGTTACATTATTTCAGGGACAGGTGATGTTTTAGAGCCCGAAGGTGATGTAATTGGAATAGGATCAGGTGGAAATTATGCTTTGGCTGCTGGAAAAGTTTTAATGGAAACAGATAAAAGTGCAGAGGAAATTGCAAAAAAAGCAATTCAAGTGGCTTCGGAAATATGTGTTTTTACAAATAACAATATTAAAGTTTTAAAAATATAATGGAAAATTCAAACGTTACTCCTTTGGTTCAAAAAGATAAAAACACTAAAGAGGAAAGCTCATTAGTAAGCTCATTATCCCCAAGAGAAATAGTGTCTGAACTAGATAGATTTGTTGTTGGACAAAATAAAGCAAAAAAAGCGGTAGCAGTCGCACTTAGAAATAGATGGAGAAGACAGGCACTTGAAGGTGAAATGAAAAATGAAGTTTTGCCAAAAAATATTTTAATGATTGGACCAACTGGAGTTGGTAAAACTGAAATTTCAAGAAGACTTTCAAAACTTGCAGAAGCACCTTTTGTTAAAGTTGAGGCTACAAGATTTACTGAAGTTGGCTATGTTGGAAGAGATGTCGAACAAATAGTAAGGGACTTAATGGAAATCTCGATAGCATTAGAGAAAGTAAAAATGAGAAAAGAAGTTCATGCTCAAGCCCAAAAATCAGCTGAAGAAAAAGTATTAGATGCATTAGTTGGAAAAAAAGCAAGCCTTGCAACAAGAGAAAGTTTTAGAAAAAGACTAAGAAATGGTGATTTAGATGATAATGAAATTGAAATAGCTGTTAGTGACAGTGGATCAAGTAATACTTCCTTCGAGATACCTGGAATGCCTGGAGCAAACGTAGGTATGATAAATATTGGTGAAATGCTTGGAAAATCAATGGGCAATAAAGAAAAGAAAAAGAAAATGTCAGTTAAAGAGTCCCATGAAATTCTAATTAATGATGAAGCAGATAAATTAATTGAACAAGATAAAATTATTAAGGCTGCAAAATTATCTACAGAAAATAATGGTATAGTTTTTCTTGATGAAATAGATAAAATTTCTGCAAGAACAGATAGGGTTGGCGGTGATGTATCTCGTGAAGGTGTTCAAAGAGATTTGCTCCCATTAATTGAAGGAACTACAGTTAATACAAAACATGGTCCAATTAAAACAGATCATATTTTGTTTATTGCATCTGGAGCATTTCAGCTCGCAAAGCCATCTGATCTACTACCTGAGCTACAAGGAAGGTTGCCTATAAGAGTTGAGCTAGAAGCATTGACTAGCGAAGATTTTAAAAGAATTTTAAAAGAACCCGATTTTAGTTTAATCAAACAATATGTAGCATTATTAAAAACTGAGAACGTTGATCTTGAATTTTCAGATGATGGTATTGATACAATTGCAAACATTGCATCTGAAGTAAATGCTACTGTCGAAAATATTGGTGCAAGGCGACTACATACGATTATTGAAAAAATTTTAGATGATATTAGCTTCACAGCTACTGATCGCTCTGGTGAAAAAATAATAATAAATAAAGACTATATAAATAAAAATCTAGATAATTTAGTTAAAGATACAGATCTTTCAAAATTTATTTTATAGATTTATTTTTTTTTAAAAAAATATAAAAAGCTCCACTACCTCCATCTTCTATTTTTGCATCTTTCATTTCATAAATAATTTTCATTAAATTTTTATTATTTGAAATAAATTCAGGAACTGAATATTTTAAAATACTTAAATCTTTTGAGACATAAGGATCTTTTTCATTCTGAGAATGAATTCCTTTACCAGTTACAACTATTAACTTGTTTATTTTTTCTTGATAAGATGTAACAATAAAATTTTCAATAGATTTATTTGCCTCTTCAAGACTATAACCATGTAAGTCTATTGATCTAGTTTTGAAAGTTATTTTTTTATCTATTTTAATGTCTTTATTGGGTAATTTTTCTTTTTTTGAGAGAAAATTTTCCCAATCTTTTTTATCTTTTTCTGTAATATTGTCAGTCAATTAAGTTAAAGTATTAACTAATTGCCAATTAGGATTGGCTGAAGTTATGTCTCTTGAAAATACCCACGTATCATAGATTTTTTTTATTTTCTCCGGGTCACCTGATATAACTTTTTTGTCTTTGTCTTTAATACAAGTTATAACCTCAGCTATAAAATCTACCGTAACATTTAAAATTCTATCTATTTTTTTGTGTTCTTTAATGATTGCAGAATTAATACCAATAAAAGTTATTTCTGCATAATGACCTCTGTCACTTCTTTCTTTTAATGCTTCATTAAATTGATTAAAAATCTCTTTACTAAGAAGTGGTTTGCTGGCAATTATTTTATTATCATTATCACTGAAATCTGTAATAATAGTTTCGTAAGCAATTTTTGCTCCTTTTAAAAATTCTTTTTGCACAGAATCATCGAAATTTTCATTAATTTTTTGAACTTTTTCTGTCTTCATTTTGTTCAGAACTTCTTCAAATTTTGGGGGTGCTTTTCCATCAAACCCTGTTCTTTTTCCTAATATTCCCCTAAGCCTTAGAAAGATGAACCCAGCAATCATTGCCAAAAGAATTATATCTATATATTCAAAACTGTAACTCATAGTCTTATAGTAATTACTATGTTGATTAATTTCAACCAGCAATTTAGATTAAGGACAAATGAACTCAATCTTATTATCAATAATTTTAATTCCAGTAATAGAAATTTATCTTTTTATTAAAATAGGATCACAAATTGGAGCATTAACAACAATTTTATTAATATTTACAACTGCGATTGTGGGTATTTACTACGCTAAATATGAGGGATTAAATACTCTCAAGTCTGGTTTTATACAATTGAGCAAAAATGAAACACCAGCTTATGAAATAATTTCAGGAGCAGCAATTGCCATTGCAGCATTATTATTAATCATACCAGGATTTGCTACTGATATTTTGGGATTTTTAATTATTTTCCCCTTAACAAGAAAATTTATTTTTAAAAAATTTTCAAAAAATTTAAAAACTAAAAAAACTGAAAAAAATAATTTTATTGATGGAGATTTTGAAGATATAGATGACGACAATGACAAAAAAATATAAAATTTTGGCAAAATATATAAAAGATACGTCAGGCGAAACACCTGACATTGAAACTTATATTTTTGTAAAAGATCGAATTTCTAAATATCAACTTTACATAGATATAAATTCAAAACCTTTGAAAAATCAAATGATACAAATTGAAACTTTATTGAAGTTTTCAGATAAAGAAGAAAGTAAAAAAAAATCATATTTTGAAATAAATTTTGCAACAATTGTAAAAATAGATGAAGAAATTAAAGAAAAGAGTGAATTAGAAAAAATTATTCTATGTGATGTTCAAATAGAAATTTATCCCAACTTAGAAAAATCTTTATTAGATCTGCTTCACAATTCAGGATACCCAAGTATTAAATTTGAAAAAAAGATAAACTTTGAAGAACTATATAATCAAAGACTAAATTAATAAAAATTTTTTTTTAAATTATTTTTTAAATAATCTTTATGTTTTTTTAGCTCATCTGGTTTTATAGCAACTACTTTTTTGAAATAATCAACACCAAATTCTTGTTTTTCTCTTATTTCATTATCTTGATCTTTAAAATTTAAAGTTGGTTCTTTTTGATCAATTAAATTAATGTAAACTTTAGCTAATAAATTACAATCAATTAAAGCTGTATGTTGAGTTCTTTTTGAGTTGTCAATCCTATATCTTTTACATAATGCATCTAAACTTACAGGAGAACCTGGAAATTTATCTCTAGCTAAAGTTAAAGTATCTACTATTTCATTATCTATTTTTTTTTTACCAAATAAAGACAATTCATTATTTAAGTGTCCTAAGTCAAACTCTGCATTATGGATTATAAGCCTCTTGTCTTTAATAAAATCTAAAAATTGCTGTCCAATGTCTCTAAATTTTTTTTGCGTGGCTAAAAAACCATCAGTATATCCATGAACCTCTAGAGCTTTTTCTGATACTTTTCTCTCTGGGTTTAAATAACAATGAAATTTATTTTTAGTTGGAATTAAGTTATCCAGCTCAATACAGCCTATTTCGACAATTCTGTGTCCATCCTTTACTGATATACCGGTTGTTTCTGTATCTAAAACTACTTCTATCATTTAACCAATTTCTTTTAAAATACTTTTTATACCATTATTAACTGATTTTTTTGTAAAATTATTTTTAATAATAAATTGAGATTTTTTCTTTTTATAACTAATTGGTAATTGTATTGCTTTAAATTTTTTTAAAAGTTTTTGATTAAAGTTTTTTCTTTTTTTAAGTCTTTTTAAAATACTAGATCTTTTAGAATGAACATAAACCAATATATCATTTTTAATTTTATTTTCTAACAATAAGGGAATATCTAAGATAACTATTTTTGAATTTTTATGTTTTTTTAAAAATAAGTTCATTTTTTTTTTAATTTCGAAATGAACTATTTTAATAATCTTATCTAAATTATTTTTGTTGGCTAAAATTGCATTAGAAATTTCTTTTTTTTCCATTGGAAATGAAAAAATATATTTTGGTAAATCTTTTTTTAACTTATTAAAAACTTTTCTATTTTTTTGATATAATTTAGCAACCTCATAATCAGCATTAAACACTGGATATCCAAAATTTTGAGCTACATAACTTTTGCCAGAGCCTATATCTCCTAAAATACCTATTTTAATCATTAATCTAACAGTTTGATAACATTTTCATTTATATCTGGTTCTATTCCATGCCAAATTTTAAAAGCTGAAAGAGCTTGATATACAAACATCATTTTGCCATTTAAAGTTATATTTCCACCATTTTTTCCAGTTTTTAAAAAATTTGTTTCCTTAGGGTTGTAGATCACATCATAAAAAAATTTATCTTTACCAACTGAAGATAGATCAAGATTTATATTATCTTCTTTTTTTAAACCTACGCTTGTTGCATTAACGATCATGTCAAAATTAGGAATTTTGCCCCAGTTCAATATCTCGATATTTTGAAATAAATTTTTTAAATTATCTGCCTTTTCTTTTGATCTATTGCTTACAATTATTTTTGAAACTCCCATTTGAGTTAAAGCAAAAATTATAGAAGGAACCACTCCTCCAGCTCCAAGAATAAAAACTTCTTTGTTGTTAATATCATATTTAAAATTTTTTATGCTTTTTTTGAAACCAATTATATCTGTATTATGCCCCATTAATTTATTTTCACGTAAATAAATTGTGTTAACTGATTGTGTCTTTACGGCTTCATTTGTTAATTGATCCAAAAAAGGAATTACAGCTTTTTTGAAAGGGACAGTAACATTGATACCATCAATTTTTTTTTCTTTAACTTGAAAGAATAAATCTCTCAAATCGTTTTCATCTAATTTATGTTTTTCATATAAAGCATTAATATTATTTTCATTAATCCAATAATTATGCAACATCGGGGACAATGAGTGTTCTATAGGATTTCCTATAACTAAAAATTTTTTCATTTTATTAAATTTAGGTACTCCTTGATTTTTTTTACTGGGAGACCCATAATTGTACTTTCATCTCCTTCAATATTTGAAAACAAATTTTTTCCCTCACCCTCAATTTGGTAAACGTTGTAAGCATACAGATTTTCATCAGATATATTTGATAAATATTTATTTAATTCATTGTCTGAAAGGTTTTTCATTGTTAACATTGCCTTATCCGTATAATTCCAAATCATTGTTCCATTTTTTGAAATACAAACAGAACTAATTAAATAATGCTTTTTACCATTAAGTTTTTTAAGGATTAACATCGCCTCATCTCTGCTTGTAGGCTTTGATATTAATTCACCCTCAAGATCGATTACACTATCTGCGCCTAATACGATTTTATCTGGTTGATTTAAACTAACCTTGTTAGCTTTTAGCTCAGCTAAATTTTTTGATATTATCTCGGGGGTGGATTTCTCTTTAATTAAAGCGTCTTTAACAGCGTCTTCATCCACATTTGAATGTTCAACTTGATTGGGTATATCGTTTTTATCTAAAATTTCTTTTCTAACTTTACTTTTAGATGCAAGAATAATTTTATTTAACATTGTCTTTATAAATTTCGTGAATTTTTATTATTGATGCTGCAGTTTCTTCAACAGATTTTCTTGTAACATCAATTGATGGCCATCTATATTTTTGAAAAGTTTTTTTAGCATCTGCTATCTCTTTTTTAATATTTTCAATATTTGTATAAGTTTTATTTTCTGTCTCTTTCAAACTATTCATTCTATTTTTTCTCAAATCAACCAGTCTTTCTGGTTCTGTATTTAAACCAATAACACATGTTATTTGTGGGTTTTCTTTCAATTTTATTGGAAGTGAGTTTTCATTAACAAGTGGGATGTTTGAAGTTTTAAAGCCTTTGTTTGCTAAATAGATTGCTGTAGGAGTTTTGCTTGTTCTGCTAACGCCGACTAAAATAATATCAGATTGTTCAATTTCATTAATTAAATTTCCATCATCGTGGTTCATTGTAAATTGTATTGCCTCTATTCTCTCATAATATTCATCATTAAGAGCATGCTGGCCGCTTGGTTCATGGGAGGCTTTTTGATTTAAAATTTTTGAAAAATTTAAAATTAAGTTTCCAAGAACACCAAAACATGGAATTTTCTTTTCTTCGCTTACATTAGCTAAATATTTGGCTAAATTATTATCTACAATTGTATAAAGAATTACTGAGTTTTCATTTTTTTTTGCGTCTTCTAAAATTTTAAGAATTTGATTCTCTGTTCTAGTAAAAGAATAAGAATGGACTTTATATTCAATATTTTTGAATTGAGCCTTTAAAGCTAAAAAAATTCTATCAAGAGTTTCACCTGTGGAGTCGGATATAAGATAAATTTGATATGTATTACTCATGAATAAATTGTTAATAAATTTGTATTATTTTAATAAAATTACTCAATTTAAATGTTGGTTAATTATCATTGTAAAATAAGGCTTTTATTAACA
>JAOJAE010000020.1 GCA_028227525.1 Candidatus Pelagibacter sp.
TTGAGTATCAGATATCACCATTCCATATTTAAAATTTGAATTTTTGATTATTCTAATTGCTGTGTTATTTGTGCTTTTTACTTTTTTAAATTTAAATTTTTTAAATTTCATCAGATAATATTAATTCGTGATACCACTTCAATTAATTGACTTGGAAAAATGAAGTATAAAAGAATTAATATTGTAGAAAATGTAAGTGAAAATTTTAACCATAGACTGTGATCGCTGTCATATTTTTCTTTTTCTTTATCAAAATAAATTATCTTAATAATTCTCAAATAATAAAAAGCAGCAATAACGGTAGATAGCAATCCAACAATAGCCAAGAAATACATTGATTGTTCAATTACAGCCGTAAAAATATAAAATTTTGCAAAGAAACCAGCGAGAGGAGGTATTCCAGCTAAAGAAAACAATATTATTAACAAAGACAAAGATAATAATGGATGGTTTTTCGATAATCCTGATAAATCTTCAATATTTTCATAATATTCATTATTCCTTTTTAGCATAAGCAAACATGAGAATAGAGCCAAATTCATAATCACATAAATAGTTATATAAATTATAGAGCTCTGGATTCCTTCATTAGAGCCTGTGGCTAATCCAGCCAAGGTATATCCAATGTGTCCAATTGAACTATAAGCAATAAGTCTTTTAATGTTAGTTTGTCCAATGGCTGCTACAGCGCCAAAAAGCATAGAAGCTATCGATAAGAAAATTATGATCATTTGCCATTGATCAATTAAATTTAAAAAAGGCACATATAAAAATCTTATAAATACAGTTAATGCCGCGATCTTTGGAACCATTGTAAAAAATAATGTAACTGAGGTTGGTGATCCTTCGTAAACGTCTGGAGCCCACATATGAAATGGAACAGCTGAAATTTTAAATGCTAGACCAACCAAAATAAATACAATTCCAAATGTTAAAACATATTCGCTTGAATTAAGTTGCGATGAAATTACATCAAAATTTGTTGATCCAGAAAAACCATAAATTAATGAACAGCCATATAAAAGCAATCCTGAAGATAAAGCACTTAGTACAAAGTATTTTAAACCTGCCTCTGATGATTTTAATTGATCTCTATTAAACGTTGCTAGAACATAAAGTGCTAGAGATTGAAGTTCAAGACCCATATAAAAAACCATTAGATCATTTGAACTAATCATAACCATCATACCTAATACAGCACTCAACATTAAAATAGGATATTCAATTTTAAAAATCTTAAATGTTTTAAGGTAACTAGATGATATTACTAAAACTAAAAATGCTCCCACAAGAGTAATAATTTTCATCAAAGAAGCCATATAATCAATGACAACACTGTTACTAAATAAAGTTATGCGGTTAATGCTCGAGGTTTCATTTAATGTAATTATTGCTGTAATTAAAAGTACTAATAATGAAATATTAAATATTAATTTAGAGCTATCTTTTTTGAATACACCCAAAACTAATAAAAACATAATTGATAAAGAGATAAAGATTTCAGGTAGTACAAAATTAAGATTTTCCATTTTATTTATTTATCAGATTGGCGTTATACATATTTATTAAATCATTTACAGAAACTTCAATTGTATTGATTAATGGCTCAGGATAAAATCCAAAGAATAAAGTTGGGATAGCTAAACACGTTAAAATAAAATATTCAGATTTGTTTAAATCAACCATTTTTGTTAAATCTGGATTAGTTAATTTTCCAAAAACTACTCTTTTATATAGCCATAACATATAAGCTGCTCCTAGAATTACTCCTAAACTTGCAATAACAGCTATTAAAAAATTATCTTTAAAAACTCCCATTAAAATTAAAAACTCACCAATAAATCCACTTGTTCCAGGAAGTCCAAGTGCTGCTAGAGTAAATAACATAAACAAAATAGAGTATTTTGGAATAATTGTTACAATTCCCCCATATGAACTAATTAATCTTGAATGCATACGATCATACACAACACCTACGCAAAGAAATAATGCTGCTGAAACCAAACCATGACTTATCATTTGTATTATACTTCCCTCAATACCTTGTTGCTGAATTGTAAATATTCCTAAGGTTACAAAACCCATATGAGCAACAGATGAGTATGCAATTAATTTTTTCATGTCTTCCTGCATTAAAGCAATTAAAGATGTAAATACGATCGCAATTACGCTTAAGGTATATATTAAAGGTGTAAATATTTCTGATGCAATTGGAAAAAGACCAAGTGAAAATCTTATAAAACCATAACCAGCCATCTTAAGCAATATAGCAGCAAGTAATACAGACCCTGCTGTAGGAGCTTCAACGTGAGCATCTGGTAACCAAGTATGTACTGGCCACATAGGTGTTTTTACAGCAAATGAACTAAAAAAAGCTAGCCATAAGAGGTTTTGATATTTTGCATCTATGCCAAGTTCATAAAGTTTCATTACATCTGTTGTACCTGAAATCCAATATATAGAGATAATTGCTACTAACATTAAAACTGAACCAAGCAGAGTGTACAAAAAGAATTTAAATGCAGAGTAAACTCTTTTAGGTCCACCCCAAATACCAATAATTAAAAACATAGGGATTAAACCAGCTTCAAAAAATAAATAAAATACAACTAAATCAAGTGCACAAAAAACTCCAATCATGAAGCTTTCCATAATTAATATTGCAATTAAAAAATCTCTTAGTCTAACTTTTACAGTGTTGTTAACAGAGATAATACAAAGAGGAGTTATAAATGTAGTTAAGATTATGAATAAAATTGAAATTCCATCAACTCCTACTTTATAATTTATAAATCCATTAATCCATTCTCTATCTTCAATAAACTGAAAGCTTGATGTCGATTGATCAAATAAAATCCATAAATAAATAGAAATTAAAAAATTTACTATAGTAGTAAATAATGAAACATATTTTGCAGTTAAATTATTTCCATCTTTATCCTTGGTAAAAAATAAGAATAATGCACCAATTATAGGCAATAGAATTAATGATGAAAGAATTGGAAAGTTCATTGCTTACTTGATAATTAAAAAGGTTAATAAAGCAGAAAAGCCTAAAAGCATTACAAAAGCATATTGGTAAATAAAGCCACTTTGAAATTTGTTAGCTTTGATTGAACATTTTTTTATAAATGAAGAAATACCATCAGGTCCAAAACCATCTATCAATTTACCATCACAAAATTTCCACAAGAAAAGACCTATTTTTTTACATGGTTTGATAAATATTACCTCATATAGTTCATCAAAATACCACTTATTGATTAAAAAATTATATAAAGGTTTGTTATTATTGGCTATTTGATCTGGTAATTCTTTATTTTTTACGAAAAAATAATAAGCAATTGGTATAGATAATAGAACAAGACAAGGTGTTAAAAGTAAAAACCATGTTGGCGGATGATCTGTGCTTAGAGGTTCTAAAAATTTAATTGATTGAGACCAAAAATTATTTTCATCACCATGTCCTATAAATAAATCCTTAAATAAAAATCCTGCAAAAATTGCTCCTATTGCTAAGATTACAAGTGGTATCAACATTACCAAAGGTGACTCGTGAGTCTCCTTAATATCTATTTCTTTATTATTATATTGCCCATGGAATGTTTTAAAAATTAATCTCCAAGAATATATGGAAGTTAAAAATGCAGTAAAAATTCCTATACCAGCAGCGTAATATCCAGTTGTATTACCTCTTAAATATGCAAATTCAATAATTGCATCTTTCGAATAAAATCCTGATAAAAATGGAAAGCCTGTCAAAGCAAGTGTTCCAATAATCATTAAAGAATATGTGTAAGGTAATTTTTTCCATACACCTCCCATATGATTAATATTTTGCTCATCTTTAAAAGCGTGAATTACAGAACCAGATCCTAAAAATAATAAAGCTTTAAAAAATGCATGTGTAAATAAGTGAAACATTGCAACATTGTAAGCACCTACACCAGCTGCAAAAAACATATATCCTAACTGGCTACAGGTTGAGTATGCAATAATTTTTTTTATATCAGTTTGAACCAAAGCAACGGTTGCAGCAAAAAAAGCTGTCGTCATACCAACAATAGTGATTAAGTTTAATATCAGTGGTGAATATTCATAAATCGGTGAACATCTTACAACTAAAAATACTCCAGCAGTAACCATTGTAGCAGCATGAATTAATGCAGATACAGGTGTTGGTCCCTCCATTGCATCTGGCAACCAAGTATGAAGTAAAATTTGGGCTGATTTACCCATAGCACCAATAAATAATAACAAGCAAATTAAATCTATTGCTTTAATTTCAAAACCAAGAAAAGATAAATTTTTGTCCACGACAGTTGGAATCTGTTGAAACACCTCTGAATAATTTACTGTTCCAAATAGATAAAAAATTAAAAATATTCCTAATGCAAAACCAAAATCACCTACTCTATTTACTACAAACGCTTTAATTGCAGCGGCATTTGCACTTTCTTTTTTAAACCAAAAACCAATTAAAAAGTATGAGCATAAACCAACACTTTCCCATCCAAAAAACAATTGAATGAAATTGTCTGAGGTAACCAACATTAACATTGCAAATGTGAACAATGATAGATAAGCCATAAATCTTGGCTTATGTGGGTCGTGAGACATGTAGCCAATAGAATAAATATGCACTAAAGATGAGACTGATGTAACAACGACAAGCATTACAGCTGATAGTGGGTCAATCAACATAGACCAATTTACATCGAGAGATCCTGAATTTATCCACGTTGCTATTACAATATTTTCTTCATATTGGTTAACTATTACTTGATAAAGAACAAAAATAGATAAAAGAGCTGAAATAGAGACTAAACCACTTGTTACATATTCAGAATTTCTATCACCAATATATTTGCCAAAAAAACCAGCTATTATTGATGCTACAAGAGGAAGAAATAAAATTGAAATTTCCATAATCAACCTTTTAATTTATCTATTTCTTCTACCCGAATAGTCCCAGAGTTACGATAATAAACAACAATAATTGCTAACCCAATGGCAGCTTCAGCAGCAGCGACTGTTAAAATAAATAAAGTAAAAACTTGCCCTGCAAGATCTCCAAGAAAAATAGAAAATGCAACCAAATTTATATTAACTGCAAGCAAAATTAATTCTATGCTCATCAATATAACAATAATATTTTTTCTATTAAGAAAAATACCAATAATACCTATTGAAAAAATAACTGCTCCTAAAGTTAAATAATGCCCCAAACCAATTTCAGTCATCAATTTTAACTCCTTTATCATTTTCAACTTCTAAAACCTCAACACCTTCTGATCTTTCTCTGGAAATTTGCTTTAGATAACTTTGAGTTTTAACTCCTGAACGTTTTCTAAATGTTAATACAATAGCTCCAATCATTGCTACCAATAAAATCATTCCACTTAATTGAAATACATGAATGTAATCAGTGTATAATACTTGTCCTAAAGAGTGAGTATTACTTATGGTAAAATTATTTACTGAATTATTTATATCAAATAAATCAGGTTTATATTTCCAGCCACCTATAACTATTATCAATTCAAAAAATATAATTACACTAATAATTAAACCTACCGGAATATGTCCTGAGCTTGCTTCTGATGCAAACCACTGGTTTTTTTGTTGAGCAACATTTAACATCATCACTACAAACAAAAATAATACTGCTACGGCACCAACATAAACAATTAACATTATCATGCCTAAAAATTCAGCACCTATCATTATAAAAAGACAAGAGATACTTATAAAATCTAAGATAAGAAAAAAAACAGAATGAACAGTGTTCTTAGAAACTGTAACCATTATTGCTGAAATTACAGCTATAATTGAAAACGTGTAGAAAAAAATTGAATGCGCAATCATAAACTTATCTGTATGGGTTATCGGCTTTAATACTAGCTGCTAAAACATTCTCCCATCTATCTCCATTATCTAAAAGTTTTTCTTTAGTGTAATAAAGTTCTTCTCTTGTTTCTGTGGAAAATTCAAAATTTGGACCCTGAACAATAGCATCAACTGGACATGCTTCTTCACACAAACCACAATAAATACATTTCATCATATCAATGTCATACCGAGTAGTTTTTCTACTACCATCTTCTCTTGCAGCAGACTCTATTGTAATTGCTTGAGCAGGACATACTGCTTCACATAACTTACAAGCAATGCATCTCTCCTCACCATCAGGATATCTTCTCAAAGCATGTTCTCCTCTAAATCGAGGACTAATTTTTCCTTTTTCAAATGGATAATTGATTGTTTTTTTTGATTTAAATATCTCTTTGATCGCAATAAATAAACCTCCAGCAAAGTCAGTCATAAATATTGTTTTAAAAAATCTTGATAATTTCATAATTAATTTGTTGGTAATAGGTTGAAATAAAATAAGTAACTAGCTGTTAACACCACCCAAGTTAAAGATAAAGGTAAAAAAACTTTCCATCCAAGTCTCATTAATTGATCGTATCTATAACGTGGAACAATAGCTTTTACTAAAGCAAACAATATGAATAGAAATAATATTTTTAATATAAGCCATATTGCACCTGGTACTAATGTAAATGGATAAATGTCTATTGGAGACATCCATCCGCCTAAAAACAAAATGGCTCCCATTGCACACATTAATAATATATTGGCATACTCACCTAACCAAAACATTGCATACATCATTCCAGAATATTCAGTTTGATAACCTGCAACTAATTCTGCTTCTGCTTCAGGTAAATCAAAAGGCGGTCTATTAGTTTCAGCTAGTGCTGAAATAAAAAAAATAACAAACATTGGAAATAATGGAATAACAAACCATAAATTTTTTTGGGCTAAAACAATGTCGTTAAGATTTAGCGATCCCACACATAACAAAACGTTAATTATTATAACGCCTATAGAAACTTCATAAGAAACCATTTGAGCCGCAGATCTTATAGCACCAAGAAATGGATATTTTGAATTTGATGCCCATCCTCCCATAATAATTCCATAAACTCCTAAAGAAGAAACAGCAAACAAATATAAAATTCCAACATTTATATCTGCTAGAACTTGTGTTGCACTAAAAGGTATAACTGCCCAAGCAATTAAAGCTAAAGTCATAGTTACAATTGGCGCTAAAACAAAAATTACTTTGTTTGAACTAGATGGAATAATAATTTCTTTAAATATATATTTTAAAGCATCAGCAAGTGATTGGAGCAAACCAAATGGTCCAACAACATTTGGGCCCTGTCTTTTTTGCACAAATGCCCAAACTCTTCTATCAAGCCAAACTATCATGGCAACAGAAACAAGAACTGGGACTAACAAAAATAGTATTTTGTAAACTTCTTGAAAAACTATACTAAAATACTCCATATTAACCTTCAGTACCTGTTGATTTTAAATTCAACTTTGAATTATTACATTCGACCATAGTTTTTGATGATCTAGCTATTACATTTGAAAAATAATAATCTTTAACAACAATATTTAAAGTTTCACTTTTAAATTCATTTTCATCAGTTTTGGTATTTTCTTCACCCACATTAATTTGTTTTTCTTTTTCCAAATTCAGATAATTCAACATGCTACTTTCTAACTCGTCTTTATCATTAAACAATTTTCTATTATTCATTAATTCAGCAAGCTCATTGATAATTTGCCAATCTTCTTTTGCATCACCAGGAGGATATGAGGCTTTATAGGCTTTTTGAATTTTACCTTCTAAGTTAGTAAAATAGCCATCTTGTTCCGTATATGCAGAACCTGGTAAAATAATGTCTGCTATTTCAGCACCTTTATCTCCATGGCTGCCTTGATAAATTATAAATTCATCTTTTTTATCAAAATTTAAATTATCTTGTCCCAATAAGTAGACAATATCAAATTTATGATTTTGCAAATCTTTTAATAAATTATTGTCTTCATTTACTAAGCCAAGATCATAATTTCCAACTGTAGCTGCGTCACAGGACAAAACATTGAGCGGATTCCATTCTTCGCTCACTTTTTCATTCTTAATAAGGAATTCTTTTATTTTATTAAAAAAATACTTTGCAGAATTTATATTTAATAAAGACTCTCCTAAAACTATCATTGGTTTATTTGCACCAATAATTTGTTTTGATATATTGTGATTTCCATCAAAAATATCTTTTAATGTTTGGGTTTGCCCATCCAAACTTTCATAAGGATAAGTTAAATCGCCCAAATCATTTAAAGAAACTATTTTAGTATTATTATTTAAGTATGATTTTCTAATTCTTGCATTCAATATTGTTGATTCAAATCTTGGATTTGTTCCAATTAAAAAAATAAAATCAGAATCTTCAATTCCATTTATTGTTGAGTTGAATAAATAGTTTTCTCTTTTGTTTATATCTGTAAATCGATTATCTGATCTAGACTCATAATTTTGTATATCCAAAGTACGATCAAAAAATTCTTTAAAAATATATCCTGTTTCCATGTTTGTAAGATCACCAACAAAGCCACACACTTTATCTTTTGTAGTATTGTCTAATTTTGATTTTATAATCTTGTAAACTTCCTCCCATGAAGCTTTCTCAAATTTTCCATTATATTTGATAAAAGGTTTATCTAATCTTTGATTTAGTAAACCATCACAAGCATATCTTGTTTTATCAGAGATCCATTCTTCATTTATATCTTCGTTAATAATAGGTAATATCCTTTTTACCTCCCAATCATATGTATCAACTCTTATATTTGATCCAATAGCATCCATAACATCTATAGTCTCTGTCTTTTTAAGTTCCCAAGGTCTTGCTTCAAATACATATGGTTTTGATGTCAAAGCACCAACTGGACATAAATCTACTACATTAGCTGATAGTTCTGATTGCATTGATTGCTCTAAATATGTTGTGATTTGCATATCTTCACCTCTTCCAATCGCTCCAAGCTCTGGCACACCTGCTACTTCAGTTGCAAATCTTACACAACGTGTACAATGAATACATCTTGTCATTTGAGTTTTTATTAAAGGTCCCATGTTTTTTTCAGGAACTGATCTTTTGTTTTCTTTAAATCTCGATTTATCTACACCATAAAACATTGATTGATCTTGAAGATCACATTCTCCACCTTGGTCACAAACTGGACAATCTAATGGATGATTAGCAAGCAAAAACTCCATCACTCCTTTTCTAGCCTTTTCAACAAATGCTGTGTTAGTTTTAATATTCATACCTTCTGCTGCTGGCATTGCACATGAAGCAACTGGTTTAGGAGATTTTTCCATTTCAACTAAGCACATTCTGCAATTTCCAGCTATTGAAAGTTTTTCATGATAACAAAATCTTGGAATTTCAACTCCAGCTTTTTCACATGCCTGAAGAACTGTTAAACCATCTTCGACTTCTACTTCAATATCATTTACTTTAAGTTTAAGCATTTTTTTTATCCAATAAATGTTGATCAACTAGATAAGGAATATTATTTTTTTTCTCATAAATAGGATCTAAATTATTTCTATCTTCAATTTCTTTTTTAAAATGTCTTAATAATCCTTGAACAGGCCATGAAGATCCTTCTCCAAATGCACAAATAGTATGGCCAGCTATTTGATTTGTTACATCACCCAACATGTCAACTTCATCTCTTGTTGCCTCACCTTTTGCCATACGCTCAAGCATTCTCCACATCCAACCGGATCCTTCTCTACATGGTGTGCATTGTCCACAACTTTCATGTTTATAGAACTTAGCAATTCTTGCCATACACTTTATAATGTCTTGATCTTTATTTATTACGACTATACCAGCCGTTCCGAGTCCACTTTTTTCTGCCATTAAGGAATCAAAATCCATAGTTAATGTTTCACATTTTTCTTTAGGTATTAACGGCATCGATGAACCGCCAGGTATTACAGCTTGTAAATTATTCCAACCACCAATTACTCCACCCGCATGAACTTCTATCAACTCTTTTAAGGAAATATTCATTTCTTCCTCAACATTGCATGGGTTGTTTACGTTACCTGAAATACAAAATATTTTAGTACCAGTGTTTTTTTCTCTACCAAGTGAAGCAAACCATTTTCCACCTCTCCTTAGAATGGTTGGAACAACAGCTATGGTTTCAACATTATTAATAATTGTTGGACATCCATATAAACCTATTAAAGCTGGGAAAGGTGGTTTTAATCTAGGTTGACCTTTTTTTCCCTCAATACTTTCTAATAATGCTGTTTCTTCACCACAAATATATGCACCTGCACCATAATGAATATAAATATCTAAATCCCATCCAGTACCAGCTGCATTTTTACCAATTAACTTTTTTTCATATGCCTCATCAATTGCTGCTTGAAGTTTTTGTCCATCTACAAAATATTCACCTCTAATATAAATGTAACAAACATGAGCTTGAACCGCGTAAGATGCTAACAAACAACCTTCAATTAATTTATGAGGTTCAAACCTTAAAATATCTCTGTCTTTACAAGTACCAGGTTCCGATTCATCACCATTGATAACTAAATAGTGAGGTCTTGACCCAACTTCTTTAGGTGCAAAAGACCATTTTAATCCCGTAGGAAAACCTGCTCCACCTCTGCCCCTAAGTTGCGAGTCTTTAATCTCATTAATAATCCAATCTCTTCCTTTATCTGTTAGTTCTTTCGTATTCACCCAATCACCTCTTTTTTGAGATGAAGAGATATCTGAACCCATGTCATTGTATAGGTTTTGAAAAATTCTATCCTGATCTTTAAGCATTTTTATAATCCATTAATGTTTTTCTATTATTTTCAGGCTCATTATTAACACGTCCTCTATAAGAACCTGGTTTTGGTTTTTCACCATTTAAAATTTTATCTAATATTTCTAAAGTTTTTTCTTTATCAAGATCTTCATAATAATCATCATTGATCTGCATCATAGGAGCATTTACACAAGCTCCAAGACACTCCACTTCCATCCATGAGCAATTCTTATTATTTGATAATTCATTCTCATTTTCAGAAATTTTTTCTTTACATACTTCAACTAGTTTGTTGGCACCTCTAATCATGCATGGTGTTGTTGTACAAACTTGAACAAAGTATTTTCCAACAGGAGATAAATTGTACATAGTATAAAAAGTTGCAACTTCATAAACTTTTATGTAAGGCATCTCTAAAAATTTTGCGATGTATTTCATTGCAGCTAAAGGTATCCAATTATTATTTTGTCTTTGAGCTATATAAAGTAATGCCATAACAGCACTTTGTTGTTTGCCCTCAGGATATTTAGAAACAATAGATTTAGCAGCTTCTAAAGAAGATGAGTTAAACTCAAAATTTTCAGGCTGATCTTTTGCAGGTCTTCTTAAACTCATCTATCAACCTCTCCAAAAACTATATCCATTGAACCTAATACAGCAGGTACATCAGCTAACATGTGTCCTTTTATTAAATAATCCATAGATTGAAGGTGTGAAAATCCAGGTGCTCTAATTTTACATTTATATGGTTTGCTTGAACCATCAGAAATTAAATATACTCCAAATTCACCTTTTGGAGCTTCTACAGCAGTGTAAATTTCATCTTTTGGTACTCTGTAACCTTCAGTGAAAAGTTTAAAATGATGAATTAAAGCTTCCATAGATTGTTTGAGATCTTTTTTTGGTGGAGGACTTATTTTTCCATCTAAAGATTTAATTGGTCCTTTTTCCATTTTTGACAAACATTGTTTTATAATAGAAACACTTTCTTTCATTTCTTCAATTCTACATAAATAACGATCATAACAATCTCCATTTTTTCCTACGGGGATTTTAAAATCTAGCTGATCATAACAATCATAAGGCTGAGACTTTCTTAAATCCCAAGGAACTCCAGAACCTCTAATCATTACACCAGAAAAAGAATAATCTAGAGCATCTTGTTTTGAAACAATTCCTATATCAACATTTCTTTGTTTAAAAATTCTATTGTCAGTCAATAAACTTTCTAGATCATCGATAATTTTAGGGAATGTTTCACAAAACTTTCCAATATCATTTTCTAAACCACGTGGTAGATCTTGATGAACACCACCTGCTCTAAAATAATTTGCATGAAGTCGTGAACCTGAAGCTCTTTCATAAAAAGTCATAAGAGTTTCTCTTTCTTCAAAACCCCACAAACTTGGTGTTAAAGCTCCAACATCTAACGCTTGAGTAGTTACGTTTAAAATATGACTTAATATTCTTCCTATCTCACAAAAAATTACTCTTATATATTGAGCTCTAATAGGTACATCAATGTCTAACACTTTTTCAATAGCAAGAGCAAAAGCATGCTCTTGATTCATGGGAGCAACATAGTCTAATCTATCAAAATAAGGTACTGCTTGCATGTAAGTCTTATTTTCAATTAACTTTTCAGTTCCTCTATGAAGCAAACCTATGTGTGGATCAGCTTTTTCAACAACTTCACCATCAAGTTCTAAAATCAACCTAAGAACACCATGAGCAGCAGGATGTTGAGGTCCAAAATTTAAATTTAAATTCTTAATTTTTTTTGTCATTATTATCTATCTCTTCTTTGATATATTTTGTTCCTTCCCAAGGACTTTCATAATCAAAATTTCTATAATTTTGCTCTAATTTAACAGGTTCACTAATTACTTTCTTTTGTTCCTCGCTATATCTAACCTCAGTATGTCCAGTTAAAGGAAAATCTTTTCTTAAAGGATGACCTTCAAAACCATAATCTGTTAAAATTCTTCTAAGATCTGGATGATCCTTAAATGATACACCATACATGTCAAAAACCTCTCTTTCCATCCAATTAGCTGCAGGAAATATATTTGTTAATGATGGGATCACCTCGTTTTCATTTATTAGATAAGTTAAAATAATTCTTTGATTAAATTCATGACTTAAAAATAAATATACCATTTTAAATCTTTGTGCATTTTCTGGATAATCCACAACTGTAACATCTATTAATTGTCTGAATTTAGTTTCTTGATTTGTTTTTAAAAAAAGTATTACATCAATTAAATCATCTTTGTCTATTTCTAAATACAATTGCTTATGTTTAATTTCAGTACTATTAATTTTAGTAGTTAATTCTGAATTTATTTTTTTTTCTAAATCTTCTAAATTGTTCATATCTACCTATTAAACGAACCTTTATTTCTAATTTTTTTTTGAAGTTGAAGTATTCCATACAGTAAAGCTTCAGCAGATGGTGGACATCCAGGAACATAAATATCAACTGGCACAATTCTATCACAGCCTCTAACTACAGAGTATGAGTAATGGTAATAACCTCCTCCATTTGCGCAACTTCCCATTGATATTACATATCTTGGTTCAGGCATTTGGTCATAAACTTTTCTTAAAGCTGGAGCCATTTTATTTGTAAGAGTGCCCGCTACAATCATTACATCAGATTGTCTTGGGGATCCTCTAGGTGCAGCTCCAAATCTCTCTAAATCATATCTAGGCATTGCGGTTTGCATCATCTCAACAGCGCAACATGCAAGACCAAACGTCATCCAATGTAATGAACCAGATCTTGACCAGTTTATTAAATTATCTAAAGAAGTTGTTATAAAACCTTTTTCACTAAAATCTTTAGCGAGTTGTTTAAATTCTTCAGGTACTTGATCAATTTTATTGTTCATTATGGTTAATCTTTATTCCCAATCTAGAGCACCTTTTTTCCATTCATAAATAAAACCAATCGTAAGTATGAATAAAAAAATCATCATTGAAGAAAATCCTAATATACCAATATTGCCAAGTGAGATTGCCCAAGGAAATAAGAATGCAATTTCTAAATCAAAAATAATAAATAAAATAGCAACTAAATAAAATCTAACATCAAATTCCATTCTAGAGTCTTCAAATGGTTCAAATCCGCACTCATATGCAGACAATTTTTCTGGGTCAGGTTTTTTTGGTGAAAGAATAAAATTTACAACCACAAAAGCACAACTTAAGCCCAAGGCTATAATTAAAAATAGTATAATTGGTAAGTAATCTTTTAAAAATTCAGATAACATGGAAATCTATATACCAGTTTTTATCCTTTGTTGAAGAGCAGATACGTCACATTTTAATTGATATTAACAGAATAAAATAAGGAAAAGTGGCGGGAGTGAAGGGACTCGAACCCTCGACCTATCGCGTGACAGGCGATCGCTCTAACCAACTGAGCTACACCCCCACTTTAGTTATTTTGGTGGGTAGTAAAGGACTCGAACCTTTGACCCCCTCGGTGTAAACGAGATGCTCTACCAACTGAGCTAACCACCCAAACCTTAATACAGCGAGTGTTTACAACAGAAATTTTTAGAAAGCAATAAAGATTAGGTGGCTATTTGAGTACATTAGTGAACATTTTACATAGCTATCGCATAGCTGGCCATTTTTCCAGTCACCTTGATAGTAAGATCCATCAATATCTTCAAAAACTCCTCTACCATTAAAAGCATTATCTTTAAACTCACCAACATATTTATCACCATTTCAGCTTAAAAATAAACTATTGGTTTTTTCGATACCTCGAGAATATTTCGAAAATCTAGAAGTTGTAAGAGGTATTAAATTTTCAATATAGTCATCATCACAATCTATTGGGGCTTTGATTTCCATGACACATTCATTGTCTCGTGTAATTAAGTTAGAGGATAATTTTAAATTATTATAAGAAATATTTCTATCAAATGTAACTCTCAATTTATTTATTAAAAAATATTCCCTTGTATAGGTTACTATTATTTTAGGTTTGAGTTTGCCATATAAATTATCCTTTATATTAATATTTAATAGTTGGTCTAAAGATTTTATATGATCAAGATTTTCAGTATATTTAAATCTACCTTCTATAGATGAAATTTTAGTTTCTTTATTAAAAATATTAAGTTTATTATACCATCTTACTCTAA
>JAOJAE010000021.1 GCA_028227525.1 Candidatus Pelagibacter sp.
AACGCAATGTCTTGGTGCTTATGTAATATCAATGACCTCAAAAGCCTCAGATATTTTGGCGGTATATTTTCTGCAAAAACAAGCGCAAACTAGAGAATTATTAAGAGTCGTTCCTCTTTTTGAAACTCTAGATGATTTAAAAAATGCCAAAGATGTAATGGAAAATCTTTTTAAACTATCTTGGTATAGAAAACTTATAAAAAACCAACAAGAGGTAATGATTGGTTATTCAGACTCAAGTAAAGATGCAGGAAAATTGTCTGCAAGCTGGCATCAATATAAACTTCAAGAAGAACTTAGAGATCTTGCAAAAAAATATAAGATAGATTTAGTGTTTTTTCATGGAAGAGGTGGTTCTGCTGGAAGAGGAGGTGGTCCTATCCAGGCAACATTAAAATCGCAACCATCTAATACTGTTAATGGAAAAATTAGAATTACTGATCAAGGAGAAGTTATTCAACAGAAATATGGATATAAGCCTTTAGCTGAATATAATCTCTGTAGTTATATAGGTGCTGTTATGGATGCTTCTTTAAACCCACCACCAAGATCTAAAAAAAATTGGAGAAATCTAATTGAAAAGATGTCAGAAATTTCTACATCTGCTTACAGAAAAAATCTTAATCAAAGTGAAGATTTTATTAGATATTTTAAAACAGTCACACCACATAAATCACTAGGTAAACTTGCGATTGGATCGAGACCTACAAAAAGAAAAAATGTTGATAATATTCAAAGCCTGAGAGCTATACCTTGGGTTTTTGCATGGACTCAAATTAGATTGATGTTGCCTGCTTGGCTTGGAACCACAGAAGCATTAAGGTATGGATCTATTAAAAAGTATTCTAAAACATTGACTGATATGGAGAAGAATTGGCCTTATTTTGTATCAACAATGGATATATTGGATATGGTAATTTCAAAGGTAGACCCAGAAATTTCAATTATCTATGAAAATAATTTAGCTGATGATGCTCTCAAAAGAATTGGTAAAAAATTAAGGTTTCAATTTGATGCATTGGTCAAATTGCACAATAAAATTACTCCAAAAGAGGTTATTAAAGAAAGAAAAGAATTTAGAAAAGCACTATTTGTAAGAAATAATTATACAGAAATGTTAAATATATTGCAGGCTAACATTATGAATAAAATTAATAATAGAAAATATAAAAAACAAGATAAAAAATTTCTTAATGATGCATTAATGACTTCAATAGCGGGAATATCTGCAGCTATGAAAAATACAGGTTAGATGATTGAATTGTTAATAGCTTTTGGGGCTGGCCTTATTAGTTTTTTATCGCCTTGTGTTTTACCTTTGATACCTGGGTATGTCTCCTTTATTTCAGGTCAATCATTACAAGACATTTTAAAATCTAAAAAAATAAATATTTTACCTTTAATTTTATTTTGTTTTGGTTTTTCGACAGTTTTTATTATTTTAGGAGCTTCAGCTTCCTTTTTAGGTCAAACACTTTTACAAAATTCAGAAATTTTAAGAATAATTGCGGGTATAATTATAATAATTTTTTCATTACAATTAATTGGATTTATAAATATTGGATATTTAAATTTAGAAAAAAGATTTGAAGCAAAAAAATCACAAAACATTTTATTTCCATATACTATAGGATTAGCCTTTGGGTTTGGCTGGACACCTTGTATTGGTCCAATTCTAGGGTCTATTTTAGCTTTAGCTTCTATTGAAGAAACTTTATCTAAGGCTATTATTTTGTTAAGTTTTTACTCTATAGGTCTTGCTATTCCTTTTGTTTTATCGGGTTATTTAATTCAAAAATTTTTATTATTTTCAAAAAATTTCAAGAAAAATATAAATATCATATCTAAAATAGGTGGAATTATTCTTTTAATTACAGGTATATTAATTTTAACAAACCAATTACAGGCGATTGGTTTTTATATAATTAAAATTTTCCCTTTTATGCAAAATTTCGGTTAAAAGTATTAATGAAAATTTATCAAATAGATTCAAGCGCTAGAAAAAAAGGTTCCTCTTCAAGAGCTCTTGCAAAAAAATTATTAGATAAAATAAAAAAACCAGATGATGAAGTCATTTATAGAGATCTAGATGATGAAATGCTTTTTGTAAGTGGACTGACAGAGTCTGGAATGAAGATTGATGAAAAAGATCAAACTGAAGATCATAAAAAAATGTTTAGATTGTCAGACATACTTGTTAAAGAATTAAAAGAGAGCGATGTTATAATAATTTCAGCTCCAATTTATAATCATGGGCCCCCTGCAACACTTAAAGCATGGTGTGACTTAGCAGCTAGAATTGGAGAAACATTCAGGTTCAAACCTAATGGCAGAAGGGAAGGTTTGCTTCAAAACAAACAGGCATATTTAGTTATTACATCAGGAGGCACCAAATTAAATAGTTCAGAAGATTTTTTAACACCATGGTTAAAATACATGTTGAATTTTTTTGGTATTGAAAAAGTAGATATAATTTGCGCAGATCAAATGGCGCTAGATTATGATAAATCAATTAAAGACGCAGAAGCTCAAATAGAAAATCTTTTTAAAGATTAGATAAAATTGAATTAGAAGACTTTATAGTATTGGCATTTCCTCCTAAATCTTGAGTTCTACTGTCTTTATTGCTTAAAGATTTTTCAATCGCTTGAACAATTGAATTTGAAGCTTCATTTTCTCCTAAATAATCTAACATCATTGCGCCAGACCAAATTTGACCTACTGGATTAGCAATTCCTTTTCCCGCTATATCAGGAGCAGAACCATGGACAGGTTCAAATAAAGATGGAAATTTGTTTTCAGGATTAATGTTTCCAGAAGGTGCAATCCCAATAGTCCCTGTACAAGCAGGGCCTAGGTCTGAGAGAATATCTCCAAATAAATTTGATGCAACCACAACATCAAACCACTCAGGATTAAGAACAAATCTTGCAACTAAAATATCAATATGAAATTGGTCTGTTTTAATTTCTGGATAGTTTTTTTTCATTTTATTAAATCGCTCATCCCAAAATGGCATTGTAATTGAAATTCCATTTGATTTTGTTGCGTTAGTTAATTTTTTTCTTTTTCTTTGCTTAGCTAATTCAAAAGCAAATTTTTGTACTCTATCTACCCCGTATGCTGACATGATAGTTTCTTGAATTGCAATTTCTCGATCAGTATTTTTATACATTCTTCCACCTACAGAAGAATACTCTCCTTCAGTATTTTCTCTTACTATCAGCATATCTATGTCACCAGGTTTTTTATTTGCTAATGGAGGGTCAATTCCTGGAAATAGTTTTACAGGTCGAAGATTTATATACTGATCAAATTCCCTTCTAAACTGAAGCAAAGAACCCCATAAAGATATATGGTCTGGAACTTGATCTGGCATACCAACTGCTCCAAAAAATATTGCGTCATGTTTTCCTAATTTCTCCTTCCAATTATCTGGTAGCATTTTTCCATGTTTTTCATAATAATCACAAGAAGCGAAATCATATTCAATAAAATTAATTTTAAATTGATGTTTTTTAGCAGCTTCTTTTAATATTTTTATTCCTTCAGGTACTACTTCTTTTCCAATTCCATCTCCTGATATTGAAGCAATATTATATTCTTTCATAAGTAAAAATTTATACTCCAAAAAAGTGTTAATTTATAATGTTAATTTATCTTTATAATTATAAACGTTCATTGTTTTGACATATTTTATTTGTTAGTTTTGATCATGAAAAAAATAATAATTTTAATCTTTTTTAGTTTCCTTTTTGTCTCAAATTCTAATGCGGCTTGTGATGATCCCCTAACTGATGGGGTAGATTACTCTAATTGTAGATTTTCTGATGCGCAAGATTTACAAGGAAGTTATCTTCCAAATTCAAATTTATCTTTTGCAAGTTTTATACAAGTAAATTTTGACAAGAGTATTATGATGAATTCAAATTTGTCATTTGGTACTTTTCCTGAGTCAACATTTGTAAGAGCTAATCTTTATGAAACAATTACTATTGGTGCAAATTTTGAAAAAACAAATTTTACTGGATCTAATCTAACAAGAGTAGATTTTATGGGAGCAACTTTAATTGAAGCTAATTTTCAAAATGCAAACTTAATGGAAGCTAATTTTACTTCATCTAATATTACGAATGCTAATTTTGATGGCGCTAATTTAATTGGTGCAACATGGACTGGTGGTGAAACTTGTGGCCCAGGGTCAATTGGCATTTGCAATAAGTAGTCATGAATACGGCTATTAAAACAGACGATGTCATATTCAATTTTTTTAAACAAATTTGTGATGAAAAAGATGATCAAAAATGTGTTGAACTTGGAAATGAATGGATAAAAGCGATGGAAACAAATTTATCAAGTATGGAGGCAAATCTTAATGGTGCTGATAAATTAAAACATCAAGATGACATTAAAAGTAATCGAGATCATTTAAATAATCTTAAAACAAAAAACTCATCTGAATGGCGTGAATATGCAACTCAGTGTATGATTGAGATAATGAATCATAAAAGTCAGCAATAATGAGTAATCAAGAAAGGGTTTTTATTATTATTTGTTCATCTTTAATAATATTTACTCTTTATTATTTAATTGAAAAACACTTTTTTTAATAAGAGCTAGATCTTTCCCACTTATTAATATTTCCTTCTTTTGCTTTTTTATTTATTTCCTGAAGCTCTGATTTTGAAAAATTTAAGTTATCTAAACTTTCAATATTTTCTTTAACTTGTTTAACACTACTCGCTCCAATCAAAGCTGTAGTGACCGCTTTATTATTGAGTACCCATGCTAATGCCATTTGAGATAACGTTTGACCTCTTTTTTTTGCAATTTGATTTAAATCTGAAATTATTTTTATATTTCTTTTAGTAATAAAACCTTTGTCTAACGCTGATTTTGGATCACTTGCTCTCGATGCCTTTGGTATTCCCTTTAAATATTTATCTGACAGCATACCCTGTGCTAATGGAGAAAAAGCAATAGTTCCAATTCCTAGTTTAATTAAATTTTTATCTAAATCTTTTTCAAACCATCTATTTATTAAAGAGTACGAAGGTTGATGGATAAATATTTTAATATTTCTTTTCTTTAAAATATTAAACATCTCAGTAGTTTTTTTTGAAGAATAAGAAGAAATACCAATATATAAAGCTTTACCTGATTTATAAATTAGCTCTAATGCATCAGCTGTTTCTTCTAATGGTGTATTTGGATCAAATCTATGAGAATAAAATATATCCACATAATCTAGTCCCATTCTTTTTAAACTCTGATCACAACTAGCAATAATATATTTTTTAGAACCCCATTCTCCATAAGGTCCTTCCCACATATCATAGCCTGCTTTTGATGAAATAATTAATTCATCTCTATATCTTTTAAATTCTTTACTTAAAATTTTTCCAAAATTAGCTTCAGCACTTCCAGCGGGAGGGCCGTAGTTATTTGCTAAATCGAAATGAGTAATTCCTGAGTCAAAAGAATAAAATAACATTTTCTTTGCTTCAGAATTAAGTTGTCTTCCACCAAAATTATGCCAAAGACCAAGGCTTATTAAAGGTAAATCTACTCCACTCTTTCCACATCTTCTGTACTTCATACTAGAGTATCTTTTAGGGGATGCTTTATAATTCATATTTATTAATATATCTCAATTTATCAGTTTAAAAAATCTAAATTAAATATATATTAAATTAAAGGGGTGTCTTAACAGACTGAGATTAAACCCTAAGAACCTGTCCGGTAATTCAGAAAGGGAGAACAATGGATAAAACATACTTAATAAGTCAATCAACATCGTTATCATTAGTAATCGTTATAAGCTTAATATTTACAGTGTTAGGCCTTTATCATTCAAATAAATTTAAAGGTATAAACAATTATCTTACAGCTAATAGAAACATAGGATTGTTTTCATTAACAACAAGTCTAGTTGCGTCTGCGTTGGGAGCATGGGTTTTGTTTGGCCCTGCAGCTGCTGCTACATGGGGTGGAATAGGCGCTGTGATTGGATATGCGCTAGGTACAGCTTTTCCAATGATTTTTTTAATTTATTTAGGAAAAAAAATTAGAACAGAATTTCCAAAAGGATCATCATTGATCGAATTTATGAGAAAAAAATTTGGAAAGAGTTTATTTAAACTAATTTTATTCATGACCATATTTTATATGTTCATATTTTTATGTGCTGAAGTGACTGCAGTTGCGGTATTGATAAATTATATATCTGGTACAGAATTATGGGTAACTGCATTAATAGTTTTGTTAGCAACACTTACTTATACGTTGTATGGAGGATTAAGAGCGTCTATTTTCACAGATAATATTCAAATGATCGTTATTGGTATTCTTTTACTAATTTCAATCTCTTATATTTTATCTTACACGGGAAATACTTTTTCATTTGAATATATTAAACAGAAAAATCCACAATTATTAAGTAGTTCTTATATCCCAAGTTATACAGCAGGATTAACTTTTTTTATTGCAGTAGCAGCTACCAATTTATTTCATCAAGGAAATTGGCAAAGAGTTTATGCTGCAAAAAATTATAAAACTCTTAAACAAAGTTTAATAATTTCTTTTTTTATAATTATTCCAATAGTCTTTTTTATGGGATTTACTGGAATGGTATCTTTTTCTATTGATCCTAGTCAAAGAGCTGACTTAGGTTTTTTTACTTTATTATTAAAAGAACAAACACAAACCTTATCACTGCTAATAATTACACTTGGACTAGCGCTAACCATATCAACGGTGGACACTCTGGTTAATGCAATTTCAAGTCTTTTTGTTGTCGATGGAAAAGCTACGTTTAATCTAAGTAAGAAAACTGATTATTTAAAACCTTCAAAATATTTCATTATTATAATATCCTTAGTTTCATTCTTTATCGCATCAAAAGGTTTTGATATTTTGTATTTATTCTTATTGGCTGACTTATTTTGTTGTGCTTTTGTTTATACAGTTTTTTATAGTTTTTATAATAAAGATGTTAACGAAAGAACTGCTTATGTTGCGATTATTATTGGATTAGTTGGTGGTTTTCTTTTATTTCCATTTCCAGATTTTTCAAAAAGTTTATTAGTTGGGGGCTTGATGTCTAAAGAGGTATTTTCACCTTTTATAACTCAATCTTTATTATTTTTATCTTTTGTTGTAGCAACTTTTCTTCCTGCAATAATTTTGAGATTAAAAAAAAATTGATTTAAATTGAAGATTTTAAAGCATCATAAATAAGTTCTTTGGTAGTCTCACCAATACTTCTATAAACTTCTTTATTGTCTTTAAAAATTAAGAGCGTTGTTTGATATTGCACATTAAAAAATTCAGCAATTTCTTTATTTGTTACATCAAAAGCAAAATATTCAATATTATCAAAATCGTTTTTTGCTTTATTTAATATTTTCATTTGACTTGCACAAGATGTGCAATATTTAATCCATGAACTGACTATTACAACTTTTCCTTCCAATAAAGCTTTATCGAACAACTCTTTTTTGTAAGTTGTCTCTTTGCTAATTGCACTAGAGCTTAATGTAAAAGTAAAAATTAAAAATATTAAAATCTTTTTCATAATTGATTTTAGAATAAATTTTAATTTATTGTAATCAATCAAATTGTCCCTATATACTGATAACCTCATGTCTGAAAATCAAATAATTATTAAAAACTTATCAAAAGTTTATAAAAATGGCTTTAATGCACTAAAAACAATAAATTTAAACATAAAAAAAGGCGAGATTTTTGCAATGCTTGGACCAAATGGTGCGGGCAAAACCACTCTAATAAGTATAATTTGTGGGATTGTAAAACCATCTTCTGGAAAAGTTACAGTTGATAACTTTGATATCATTGATGACTATAGAGAAACAAGATCAAGAATTGGTTTAGTTCCTCAAGAATTAACTTTAGAACAATTTGAAACAGTATTTAACAATGTATCTTATTCAAGAGGTCTGTACGGAAAAAAACCAGATCCTAAACATATAGAAAAAATTTTAAAACAACTAAGTCTATGGGATAAAAAAGATCAAAGATTAAGACAATTATCAGGAGGAATGAAACGAAGAGTTTTAATCGCAAAAGCTTTATCTCATGAGCCCTCAATTTTATTTTTAGACGAACCTACTGCTGGAGTAGATGTTGAGTTAAGACAAGATATGTGGAAAATTGTTGAAGAATTAAGAGCAACAGGAGTTACTATTATCTTAACCACTCATTATATAGAAGAAGCAGAAGCTATTGCTGACAGAGTAGGTGTCATAAACCAAGGCGAAATAATAGTTGTTGAAGAAACAAAAGAATTATTAAAAAAAATGGGACACAAAAAACTCACTGTAGAGCTGCAAGATGAGATTTCTAAAATTCCAGATAACTTAGATAAATATAAATTAGTTTTAGGTAAAAATAAGATGTCAATTGATTACACATATAATGTTCAAGCTGAACAAACTGGTATTACAAATTTATTACAAGATATAAAAGACGCTGGTTTAAAACTAAAAGATTTAAAAACAGAACAAAGCACTTTAGAAAAAATATTTGTTAGCTTAGTAAAGGAAAATAATGAAATTTAATTATTCTGCATTTAAAGCAATTTATCTTCATGAAATGGATAGATTTAAAAGAACATTGATGCAATCATTGCTTTCACCAGTTTTATCTACCTCCCTTTATTTTATTGTATTTGGGTCTGTCATTGGTGGGTATGTAGAAAATATTGATGGAATTAGTTATGGTTCATATATCGTTCCTGGTCTACTAATGTTAACATTATTGACTCAATCAATTACTAACACTTCTTTTGGAATATTTTTTCCTAAATTTAATGGAACGATTTATGAAATTTTAGCTGCACCTATTTCAACATTGGAAATAGTCTTAGCTTTTGTTGGGGCGGGAGCCACTAAAACTTTAATTGTTGGAGTAGTAATTTTTATTACTGCAACTTTTTTTGTTGAAGTAGATGTCAAATATCCATTATTAGTAATTTTCTTACTTATCCTTGTAGCGTTCACTTTTGCATTATTTGGTTTTTTAATAGGATTAATGAGCTCAAACTTTGAACAAATGTCTATCATTCCAACATTAATTATTACACCAATGGTATTTTTGGGAGGAAGTTTATATTCATTAGATATGTTGCCACCTTTTTGGCAAACAATAACTTACTTTAACCCCGTAGTTTATTTAATTAATGGGCTAAGATTTGCTTTTTATGGAGTATCAGACTTTAATATATGGATTAGTATAAGCTCAATGGTAGTTTTCTTATTTATTTGTATAGGGGTAGTAGCTGTATTGTTGAAAAAGGGATATAATATAAAATCTTAGCTGCTAGCTATCTTTTTTTTAGGATCATAAAAAGGTTTTTCAACAACAACACAATTAAAATTACCTTCATTTGTTGTTACTTCAAATTTATTTCCAATTTCAGATTGTTCAACTGCAAGCATAGCTAACGCTATATTCTTTTTTAATCTAGGAGAGTAAACTGCAGATGTAACTTTACCAATATTATTATTATCTTTTGTCAGTTTCCAGAATGTTGTGTTTGGACCTTTTAAAGGTTCACAATCAATTTCGATACCAACTTGTTTTCTTTTTATGCCATTTTGTTTAATTTTCTGTAATGCATCTTTACCAACAAAATTTATATCAGAATCTAAGCTAACTAATCGATCTAATCCTAACTCGAATGGATTAGTATTGATGTCGGCATCAGCATGATAAGACAACATTCCACCTTCAATCCTTCTTATTGTTGAAGTATGACCTGGCTGTAAACCATATTCTTTTCCAGCATCCATAATTTTTTCATATAATTGATTTCCTTTAGATCCATCTCTTAAATATATTTCATAACCAAGCTCACTCGACCAGCCAGTTCTTGATATAATTAAAGGAATTCCATCTAAATTATATTCTCTTAACCAGTAATATTTTAAATCTTTAATGTCTTCTCCAAAAAGTTTAATCATTATTTCTCCTGATGTGGGTCCTTGAAGTTGTAATGGAGAAACATCAGGTTCTTTAATATGAACATTTAAACCTGAATTAATAGCTACACCTTGTGCCCATAATAAAACGTCACTGTCAGCTAATGATAGCCAAAAATGATTTTCATCTAATCTTAATAAAACTGGATCGTTTAAAATTCCACCTTCATTATTTGTGATTAAAACATACTTGCATTGACCAATGGATAGTTTTGATAAGTCTCTTGGTGTTAATAATTGTGTAAATTTGTATGCATCTGGTCCAGTAATCTCAACTTGTCTTTCAACAGCCACATCACAAAGAATAGCTTTTTTAATTAAGTTCCAAAAGTTTTGTTCAGGACTTCCAAAATCTCTTGGAATATACATATGATTGTAAACAGAAAACCCTGTAGCACCCCACTTTACAGTAGAGTCGAAATAAGGAGATTTTCTAATTTGTGTGCCAAAACCAAAATTTTTATTACTCATTTTTGTTCCATAACAGCCCCAATCATTGATTACAAATAAAAAATAGCCCAGTTAAGGGCTATTAAAAAAAATATGAGGGAAATTATTTTTATTTAAAATTGTTCAGATTCAGTTGAACCTGCCATAGCAGTTGTTGAACTTTTTCCACTGCTAATAGTATTTGAAACGGCATCAAAATAAGAAGTACCTACTTCTCTTTGGTGTTTAACACTTGTATAGCCATCTTTTTCTCTAGAAAATTCTTGTTGTTGAATTCTAGAATAAGCTGCCATTCCTTCTTTTTTATATTTTTCTGCAAGTTCAAATATAGCTATGTTTTGTGTGTGAAATCCAGCTAATGTTATAAATTGAAATTTATAACCCATCTTAGCAATTTCTTGTTGAAACGAAGCTATCTCATCATCATTTAAATGTTTTTTCCAATTAAATGAAGGTGAGCAATTGTAGGCTAATAATTTACCAGGAAATTTTTCATGAATTGCATCAGCAAACTTTTTAGCTTCAGCAAGGTTTGGAGTTGCTGTTTCACACCATATTAAGTCAGCATAAGGAGCATATGCAAGTCCTCTTGAGATAGCTTGTTCAATTCCATCTTTGACATAAAAAAATCCTTCAGGAGATCTTTCACCAGTTAAAAATGGTTTATCATTTTCATCAAAATCATTAGTAATTAATTTTGCAGCATTAGCATCAGTTCTAGCTAAAATAATCAAAGGTACTTCAGCAATGTCTGCAGCAAGCCTTGCTGACTTTAAATTTTTAACCATTGTTCCAGTAGGGACTAAAACCTTACCTCCCATATGACCACATTTTTTTTCACTAGCTAGTTGATCTTCAAAGTGAACTCCTGCTGCACCAGCTCTTATAAATTTTTTAGTTAATTCAAATACGTTTAAGGGTCCACCAAATCCTGCTTCACCGTCAGCTATAATAGGCAACATATAATCAACTGCATTTTCTTTTTTCATATCGCCATCTTGAAGTTCCATATGTTGAATTTGATCAGCTCTTACTAAAGAATTATTCATAGTTTCAACTAATTTTGGTGCACTATCATATGGATATAAAGATTGATCAGGGTACATTTCACCTGCGGTGTTCGCATCAGCAGCTACTTGCCATCCACTAAGATAAATTGCTTTTAATCCTGCTTTAGCATGTTGAACTGCTTGGTTACCAGATAATGACCCAAGTGTATTAACATAAGACTCTGAATTTAATAAATTCCATAACTTTTGTGATTGATTTTTGCACATAGAGTACTCAATTTTTATTGAACCTCGAAGACGCTCAACTTCATCGTCTGTATAATCACGTTTTATTCCTGCAAATCTTTTTAGATCGTATGAGATATTTTCTGCACTCATTAATGGTAGTCCTATGATGTTAGTAGTTTTAAGAAAATTGAATTAGTAGAAAAGAATTAATTATTATCGTCTAGAGACTTAATAAGGTCATTCATTCCACTAGAACCCCAATCACAATGATCATCTCTCATG
>JAOJAE010000022.1 GCA_028227525.1 Candidatus Pelagibacter sp.
CAGGCAGGAAGATATTTACCTGAATTTAGAGAAATAAGAAAACAAAATCCAGATTTTATCAATTTATGCTTGAATGAAAACTTATCAACAGAAATAACTTTACAACCTTTAAAGAGATTTAACTTAGATGCTGCAATAATTTTTTCAGATATTTTAATGTTGCCATATGGCCTTAATCAAAAAGTTAAATTTGAAAAAGGTTTTGGTCCTAAGCTTGGAGAGGTAAATTTAGAAGAGATGTCCAAAATAGATGAGGTAGACTTTGTTGAAAAAGTTTATCCAGTTTATAAGGCAATAAAAAAAGTAAGCACAAATAGCATTACTAAAGATAAAAATACAATAGGGTTTGTCGGTGCTCCGTGGACTTTATTGGTTTATATAATTAACCAACAATCTCCTAAAAAAAAACTAAAAGATGATTTTTTTAAAGATGATTTTTTAATTAATAGAATTTTATTAATTTTAGAAAAATTTCTAAAAATTCATATTAAAAATCAAATTGATAATGGTGCAAATGTGATACAAATTTTTGATAGCTGGGCAGGACTATTAGAAGAGAAAGATTTACCGAATTATATTTACTCACCTACTCTTAATCTCGTAGACTATGTTAAATCTTTAAACACCCCTGTTATTTGTTTTCCTAGAGAAATTAAAAATTATAGGGAATTTTGTGACATAGTTAAACCAGATGCGGTAGGCATTGATTATAACGTTGATCCAATAAAAATTTTAAATGAAGTAAAAATTCCAATCCAAGGAGGGCTTGATCCAAAAATATTACTATCAGATAAAGAAACGTTAAAAAAAGAAGCGATAAAATATTTAGATATTTTTAAAGATCATCCTTATATTTTTAATTTAGGACACGGGGTATTACCCGAAACAAATCCTAATATGTTTGAATATTTAGTAAATACAGTAAAAAGTTACTAATGAAAAAAGCTGTTATTCTCTTTAATTTAGGCGGACCCGACAAATTAGAAAATGTTGAACCATTTTTATTTAATTTATTTAATGATCCAGCAATATTAAATCTCCCCACTTTTTTTAGATATCCTCTGGCTAAATTAATTTCTAATAGAAGGGCTCCAACAGCAAAAAAAATATACCAAGAACTTGGTGGTTCATCTCCTATTTTAAAATTAACAGAAGAACAATCAAATGCACTTGAACAAAAACTTAACAATGATGATCAAATTTCGGAATACAAATGTTTTATTGTAATGAGATGTTGGCATCCAAGAGCAGAAGAGATTGTAAATTATGTAAAAAATTTTAATCCAGATGAAATTATATTAATGCCTTTATACCCACAATATTCTGCAGCAACATCAGGCTCATCAATAAAAGAATGGAAAGATATCTGTAAGAAAAGTAATTTAAAAGTGAAAACAAGTACAATTTGTTGCTATCCTACAGATGAAAATTTTGTACAAGCTCACAAAGAAGAAATAATAAAAAAAATTAACAATCTAGATAATTTCAAATTAATATTTTCTGCACACGGCTTACCAGAAAAAAATATAAAAAAAGGAGACCCTTACCAATGGCAAGTAGAGCAATCAGTAAATAAAATTGTTAAGTCTCTAAATATCGGAAAATTAGACTGGGTATTAAGCTATCAAAGTCGAGTCGGACCTTTAAAGTGGATTGGTCCATCCACAGAAGACATAATTGTAGAAAATTCAAAATTAGGAAAACACATTGTTTTGGTTCCTATAGCGTTCGTATCAGAGCATTCAGAAACACTTGTTGAGCTAGATATAGAATATAAAGAATTGGCTGATAAAAATGGTTGTAAAAATTATACTAGAGTGCCAGCTTTGGGTACAAATGAAAATTATATAAAGGCCATGTCCAATTTAATAATTAACAAACAAGATTACAATTTTAATGGAGAACTTTTTCCTCCAAAGATACAGTGTCCCAATCAATTTATTAAATGCCCATGTTTAAATTATGAATAGTTATTTATTATTTAAAAGTTTACATCTGATAGCTGTTGTCTCTTGGATGGCTGGTCTTTTGTATCTTCCAAGAATTTTTGTTTATCACGTTGAGAATAAAGAAAAAAAAGAAGCCACAGATATTTTTGAAGTAATGGAGAAAAGACTTTTCTATTACATAATGCGTCCGGCAATGATTCTTACTTGGATCTTTGGTATAATTTTAATTTATCTAAATGGAATAGAAATATTTTCTCAATTGTGGATGCAAATAAAATTAGCTTTAGTGATCTTATTATCAGTTTATAATGATTATCTTGGAAGGTGCGTTGCGTCTCTCAAAAACAATTCTAACACCAGATCTCCAAAATTCTTTAGAATAATTAATGAAATTCCAACTGTAATGCTTATTTTCATTGTTTTTCTTGCTATTTTTAAGCCAATCTGGGGTTGAAATAACATTCTGAGTATATATATTAATGTTATCTATTTAGTCCTTACAAAATTTAATCATGAATATCCAAGAGTTAAAATTAAAATCATCTGAACAACTTATTGCTCAAGCCGAAGAACTTGGTATTGAGAATGCAAGCACTTTAAGAAAACAAGAAATTCTTTTTGCTATATTAAAAAAAGTTGCTGAGAAAGAAGAAATAACTGGTGCAGGAGTGTTACAATTATTGCAAGATGGATTTGGTTTTCTAAGAGCAATGGAATCAAACTATTTGCCAGGACCAGATGATATTTATGTAAGCCCAAGTCAAATTAGAAAATTTGGATTAAGAACTGGTGACACAATAGAAGGACCAGTTAGAGCACCCAAAGAGGGCGAAAGATATTTTGCATTACTTCAGGTAAGTAAAATTAATTTTGAAGAGCCAGAAAAAGCAAGACATAAAATTGCGTTTGATAATTTAACACCTCTTTATCCAGATGAACAAATGGTAATGGAAGTTGAAACTACAAAAATTGAAAAAAAGCCTGATTTAACACCAAGATTAATTGATCTAGTAAGTCCAATTGGCAAAGGTCAAAGATCAATAATAATTTCACCTCCTAAAGCTGGTAAAACAATGATTTTACAAAGCATTGCAAACTCAATAGCTAAAAATTACCCAAAAAGTTATCTGATTGTTTTATTGATTGACGAAAGACCTGAAGAAGTTACTGACATGCAAAGAACTGTAAAAGGTGAAGTGATTAGCTCAACTTTTGATGAACCAGCTCAACGACACGTTGCTGTTGCTGAGATGGTAATTGAAAAAGCAAAAAGATTAACCGAGCATAAAAAGGATGTTGTTATACTATTAGACTCAATTACAAGATTAGGAAGAGCGTATAATGCTGTTATTCCAAGTTCTGGAAAAGTTTTAACTGGAGGTGTGGATGCTAATGCACTTCAAAGACCAAAAAGATTTTTTGGTGCTGCAAGAAATATCGAAGAGGGTGGATCTTTAACAATTATTTCCACTGCTTTAATTGATACTGGAAGCAGAATGGATGAAGTTATTTTTGAAGAATTCAAGGGAACAGGAAATAGCGAAACTGTACTTGATAGAAAAATAGCTGATAAAAGAATTTATCCTGCAATTGATATAACAAAATCTGGAACGAGAAGAGAAGAATTATTGTTTGATAAGAATGATTTACAAAAAATGAACGTTCTTAGAAGAATTATAGCTCCAATGGGTACCATGGATGCTATTGAGTTTATTAACTCAAAATTAAAAGATACTAAAAACAATGCTGAGTTTTTTAACTCAATGAATAAACCTTCTTAATTACAAACAATCTATTTTTTTTGTTTTTTAATTTTAAAATACTTTAATATTGTAAAGTTTTTATGAATTTAAATAATGAAATAAACAAAATTATTACGAATATAGATAATAAGGAATTTAAAGAAGCAATACATTCTTGTGAAAATTTGATTAATTTAAATATTGAAAACACAATTGTATATAATTTGTGTGGTCGTGCTTATCAAAGTTTAGGACTGTATGAAAAATCAATTCCAAAACTTGAGAGGTCCATACAGCTTCAAAAAAACAATTATTTCGCATTAAATAATTTAGCCATCTCGTTTAAAGCTACAGAAAAATATAAACTATCAGAGAAAGCCTACAAAGAGTGCTTAAAGATTAACCCTAATTATATTGTTGCTCTAATAAATTATGCAAATTTAAAAGAATTTTTAAATGAAATAGAAGAGGCTATAAAATTAAATTTATCTGCACTTGGATTGCAATTAAACAATAGTCACGATTATCTCTTATCAAAATTAAGCAAGTTATATCTTTCAATAGGAAATATTGAAGAAGCAAGAAACTATTCTCTAAAGCTTTTAAAAAAGCACCCAAATGAAAGTTATTTTTATCAACTGCATTCAGATGTTGTAGATTTTGAGAAAGATAAAAATTATTTACCTAACATGGAAGCGTTTTTTAAGAAAAAAAATCTATCTGATGATGATATAATAAATCTATCTTTTCCATTGGGTAAGGCTTATGAAAAATTAAAAAATTATAAAAAAGCTTTCAATTATTTTGATAAAGGTAATGCTTATAAAAAAAAAAAAATCAATTTTAATATTGATGATGTCTCAAGGTTGTCTAATAGTATAAAAAAATTTTTCAATAGCTCCAATTTTCAAAAATTTAAAGAAAAACAAATTGATAAAAAAATTATATTTATATGTGGAATGCCAAGATCAGGAACAACGTTAATAAATCAAATAATTTCATCTCATACTGATGTTGTGTCAACAGGTGAAAGTGGTCATCTAGGAACATATATTAAAAAAAATTATCTTAATAATTTTTTACTTAATGAGCGAAAAATTTCTGAAGATATAGACTCAAATGATAATTTTTTTCAAGACTACGTTTATAATCTATTTGATGAATTTAAATATATATCAAAAGTTTTTACTGATAAATCTGTACAAAATTTTTTTTGGGTAGGTTTCATAAAAATTTTTTTTCCCAATTCTAAAATAATAATTACCGAAAGAAATTCGAAAGATATATGTTTGTCTATCTTTAAAAATAATTTTGAAAGCACTTATATGAATTTTTCATATGACCAAAAAGATATAGTAAATTTTTATAATATTTATTCTGACCTAATTAAATTTTGGAAAAAAAATTATGAAAATGATCTATACTCAATAAAATATGAAAATTTAATTGAGAATCCAGAAATAGAAATTAAAAAAATGCTAAATTATTGTGGCCTAAAATGGGATTCCAATTGTCTTAATCACCATCAAAATAAATCTGCAATTACAACTGCTAGTATTACACAAGCAAGATTACCAATCTATAAATCATCAAAAAATCTAAGTCATAATTATTCTGCTTATCTGGAACAAATGTTCAAATTATTGAAAAACTAAATAATTTTTTATGCTCTTTAATTATTATCTATTTTTAAAAATATTATAATCTATGTATTGCTACTTCTAGGGTATGAAGTTATCTAGATTACCATTAAAAAATTATATAATTTAAAATAATACAAAGCTATAATTGCTATTTATGACTATTTATGCTTTATCCTCAGGACCAGGAGTGTCTGGTATAGCTATTATAAGAATTTCAGGTAGCAAAACTCCGGAAATTTTAGAAAAACTTACTGGAAAACCCATTCCAAAGCCAAGAATGGCTACTCTTAGAAAAATCAATAAAATCGACACTTCTGAGCTAATTGATGAAGGCATTATATTATGGTTTCCTGGCCCTGAGAGCTACACAGGCGAAGATATGGCTGAAATTCAGGTACATGGAAGTAAGGCTGTAATTGATGCTTTACATTCTTCTATATCAAATATTGAAAATTGTAGATTAGCAGAACCAGGTGAGTTTACTAAACTTGCGTTTCAAAATGGAAAAATAAATTTACTTAAAGCTGAGAGTGTTGCGGATTTAATTTCTTCCGAAACAGAAATTCAGAGACAGCAAGCAATTAAAATTATGAATGGAAAATCTGCTGACCAATTTAATTTTTTAAGACAAAAACTTTTAAAAATTTTATCTCACGTTGAAGCAAAAATAGATTTTCCAGATGAAGATTTACCGAATGATATTTTAAAAGAAATTAAAAAAAGTTCAGATGAAGTTTTAATAAACATCGAAAAGATTTTAGATGATCAAAAAGTTGGAGAAAGAATCAGAGAAGGTTTTAAGATTGCAATTCTTGGACCAACCAATGCAGGAAAATCTAGTCTCTTAAATCATCTATCAAATAGAGATGTTGCAATAGTTTCAGAGATTGCAGGAACAACAAGAGATGTAATTGAAACTCATCTGAACATAGATGGTTATCCAGTAATTGTTTCTGACACAGCTGGGATTAGAGAATCTAAAAATGAAATTGAAAGGAAAGGTATTAAATTATCTTTAAATAAAGCAGAAGAAGCTGATTTAAAGTTGGTAGTTATTGATGCTAAAAACATTGATTTTACTGATTTTTTAAAGGGTTTGTTAGATCAAAATGCAATTTTAGTAATAAATAAATCAGATCTTTTGAAGGAAGATATTGATCCAGAAATCAAAAAATTAGATCATGTATTAATTTCAATTAAAGAAAATTTAAACATTGATGAATTAATTTTAAAAATAAAAAATAATTTAAAAAATAAATTTATAACAAGTGATGATATTTTAATTACAAGAGAACGACACAGACAACATCTTGAACAATGTTTAGAGAATCTAAAAAATTTTAATAAAAAAAATGAAGATGAAGATTTTGATAAAGCTGCAGAAGATTTAAGGTTAGCGACTAGACATCTTGGTATGATTGTTGGAAAAGTTGATGTTGAAGAGATATTAGGTAGTATTTTCAACGATTTCTGTATAGGTAAATAATACCTTATTTTCCTTATTTTTAAGCCTTTTTTAATTGAAAAACGTTGATATTTGAAGCCTATTTAAGCAAAACTATACGCACCTTGTAAATATAATAATCAGTTATAAATTTAGCTTATGAAAAATGATTTATCATTTGACGTTGTAGTAATAGGCGGTGGTCACGCAGGTTGCGAGGCTGCTGCAGCTTCTGCACGTCTAGGAGTTAACACAGCACTATTTACACACAAGATAGAAACAATTGGAGAGATGTCATGCAACCCGGCAATAGGTGGTTTGGGTAAAGGTCATTTAGTACGTGAGATAGATGCCCTTGATGGTGTTATGGGTGAGGTTGCTGATAAATCAGGAATACAATTTAGATTATTAAACAGAAGTAGAGGTCCAGCAGTTAGAGGGCCAAGAACTCAATCAGATAGATCATTATATAGAAAATATATGCAAGAAAAACTTGTAAATTACTGTAATTTAAGCATTTTTTCAGATCCAGTAATAAAGTTTATTTTTAATAAAAATACAATAACTGGTTTTGAAACTAAAGCAGGTAAAAAAGTTTTATGTTCTAAGCTAATACTAACAACAGGTACTTTTTTAAATGGTTTGATACATATAGGTGATGAAAGAACACCAGCTGGAAGGTATGATGAGAAACCCTCAACAGGACTAAGTGAACAACTAGAAAAATATAATTTTATAATTGGAAGATTAAAAACAGGAACCCCTCCCCGACTTGACTCAAGATCAATTAATTATGAAAATTTAGAAGAACAGTTTGCAGATGATGATCCTTATTTTTTTTCTTTCTTAACTAAAAAAAATATTAATAAACAAGTTTCATGTCGTATGACTTATACTAACGACAAGGTTCATAAAATTATCGAAAAAAATTTAACTAAAAGTGCCATGTACTCTGGTAGCATACAAGGAGTTGGACCTAGATACTGTCCATCTATAGAAGACAAGATAGTAAAATTTGCTGATAAAGGTCGACACCAGATATTTTTAGAGCCAGAAGGTCTAAATGACCATACAATTTACCCAAATGGTATATCCACATCACTTCCAGCTGATGTTCAGGAAGAAATATGTAATAATATCAGTGGTTTAGAAAATGTTAAGATAATTAGACCAGGATATGCTATTGAATATGACTATATAGACCCAAGAGAACTGTTTTTAACCCTAGAGACAAAGAAAATTAGCAACCTTTATCTTGCTGGTCAGATTAATGGAACAACAGGTTATGAAGAAGCAGCAGCCCAAGGTCTTATAGCTGGTATTAATGCAGCTTTATCATTTAAAAAACAAGAACCCTTTATATTAGATAGGTCAGATGCATATATTGGTGTGATGATAGATGATCTTGTTACAAAAGGTGTCGCTGAACCTTATAGAATGTTTACTTCAAGAGCCGAATATAGATTAAGCTTAAGAGCAGATAATGCAGATCAAAGATTAACTAGTAAAGGTATATCTATAGGATTAATTAGTGAAAATAGAAAAATATTTTATGAGGATAAGCATAGAAAAACTAATCAAATTGTTGAAAAAATGAAAAAATCTCATATTTCTCCATCAAAAGCAGGAAATTTTGGTATAAAAATAGCTAAAGATGGTGTTTTAAGATCTTCAAATGAAATATTAACTCAAAAAGGAGTTGATATGAAAAAAATTAGAGAAATATGGAAAGAAATACCTTATTTTGATAAAGAAATAGATGAGCAAATAGAAATTAATGCTCATTACAGAGGCTACTTAAAGAAGCAAAAAGCTGATATTTTAGCTTTTAAAAGAGACGAAAATCTTATAATTCCAGAAAAAGTTAATTATGATGACCTTTCTGGTCTATCGAATGAAGTAAAAGCTAAATTCAAAGAAATAAGACCAAAAACTATGGGCCAGGCTCTAAGAATAGACGGAATTACTCCAGCCGCCGTATATATTTTGTTGTCACATGTAAAAAGAAAGTCTATTAAGCATATAGCTTAATGGAACAAGAAATTATAAATTCATTTTCAAAAATTAGCAGCCTAAATGTTTCACGTGAAACATTTTTAGATCTTGAAAACTATAGATCAATGATATTGGAAAAAAACAAAGAAATTAATTTAATAAGCCAAAAAACAGAGCAAAAAAAGGTATTTTTTGAACGTCATTTATTAGATTCTGCGCAAATTATTGATTTTATTGATTTAAATAGCAATACAATTACTGATTTAGGGTCTGGTAGCGGTATGCCAGGCGTAGTAATAGCAATTATACTTAAAAGTTTGAAAAAAAATGTAAAAATTTATTTATATGAAAAAAGTCACCATAAAAGCCAATTTTTGAGAGAAGTTTCAAAAAAATTAAAATTAAAAACAGAAATAGTTCAAAAAAATATTTTTGAAGTAAAAAATTTACAAACTGGAACTATAATGTCTAGAGCATTTAAGCCAATGCCAGTTGTTCTTGGTTTAGTTAATGAAAATTTTTCAAATTACAAAAATTTAATTTTTTTTATGGGCAAGAATGGGAAAAAAATTTTAGAAAATTCTTTAAAGGATTGGGATTTAGATTATACAGAAAAAAAAAGTTTAACAAGCAAAGATTCATTTCTGTTAAATATAAAAAAAATGAAAAAAAAATAATTAAACAATAAAAATTTTAAAAAAAAATTAAATGCAAATTATATCTGTCATAAATCAAAAGGGTGGGGTTGGCAAAACCACAACTGTAATTAATCTTGCAGCAGGTTTATCTCAACAAAATAAAAAAATTCTTGTTATTGACCTGGATCCTCAAGGGAATGCAACAACAGGTCTTGGTTTATCTAATATGGAAAATTCAGAAGAGACAATTTATGGAGTATTAAATGGTACAAAAGAAATTTCAGAGGTAATAAAAAAAACAGAGTTTAAAAATTTAGATCTAATAACTTCAAATGTTGATTTATCAGGGCTTGAAGTCGAAACAGCTGATGATAGCAACAGAGCTTTTATTTTAAAGCTTAAATTAACCCTTTATTTAAATGATTCTAGAGGATATTATGATTACATATTAATTGATTGCCCACCATCCTTAAGTCTTTTAACAGTCATGGCATTGGTGTCATCTAACTCTCTTGTTGTCCCACTTCAGACAGAATTCTTTGCTCTCGAGGGTTTAACACAGCTTATGAAAACTATTGAGAGAATAAAAGTCAGTTTGAACCCTGAATTAAAAATTAGAGGAATTCTTTTAACAATGTATGACAAAAGAAACAAGCTATCCTCTCAAGTTGAAAAGGAAGCTAGAGATTATTTTAATGAAAAAGTTTATGCAACGGTTATTCCTAGGAACGTAAGATTATCAGAGGCACCTTCTCATGGAATGCCTGTTTTAATTTATGATAAATCATGCCCTGGTAGTAAATCATATTTCAGTTTTACAGATGAATTTATAACTCAAGAAACAAATATAGGGAGTGCAGCTTAATGGATTCAAATAAAATTAAAAAAGGACTTGGGAGAGGACTGTCTTCTTTGATAGGTGAAACAAAAGTTGATATTCAAAAAAACAAAATAGCAATTTCAGATATTGTCCCAAATAAATATCAACCTCGAAAAATTTTTGATGAAGACAACTTAAATGATTTAACTCAATCAATTAAAGAAAGAGGCATCTTACAACCGATCATTGTTAGAAAATCTAATGATGATAATTCTAAATTTGAAATAATAGCAGGCGAGAGAAGGTGGCTAGCTGCTCAAAGAGCCAATCTTCATGAAGTTCCAGTAGTTATAACTGAAGCCGATGATCTTAAGTCTCTTGAATTTGCAATTGTTGAAAACGTTCAAAGACACGATTTAAACCCTCTAGAAGAGGCCCAGGGTTATAAAAGATTAATAGATGAATTTTCTTACGACCAAGAAAAGGTATCAAAATTTATAGGCAAAAGCAGAAGCCATATAACTAATTCTTTAAGAATTTTAACTCTACCAGCTGATGTTATAGCATTAATAGAAACACAAAAATTAACTGCTGGTCACGCAAAAATTTTAGTCGGTTTAGAAAATGCTTCTTTTGTTGCAAAAAAAATTATTGAAAAAAAATTATCAGTAAGAAAAGCAGAAAATTTTGTTAAAATTTTTAAAAATAAAAAACAAACACCAAACAAATCAAAAGATGCAAATATCAAAGATCTTGAATTATCTGTATCAGATAAAGTTGGTTTAAATGTTGTAATTCAAAATAAAAAAAATAATAAGGGAAAAGTTATTTTTGAGTATAAAGATTTGGATCAGTTAAATAAGATATTAGATATATTTAAATCTTACTATTAGTTTCAGAAGAAGATTGGCTTAAAATAAAATCTGTAATTAAATTAATTGAATTATTAATATTTTTTTTAATCTGCAATTCAGTCTCACTGAGTGTAAAGATTAGTTTTTTAATATTTTTTGGTTTCCATTTATAAATTTGTTGTTTAGTTATTTCTTTTTCTTTCCAGAAAATTGGCGGTTTTGCTGATGAAATGGTCAAATCTATATTTTTATTACCCTCAAACATAGTTGATAGCGTTAATAATTTTTTTGCCTTTATTAAAAAAGATCTAGTAATCATAATGCAATCTTCATTACTAAAATTATTTTCATTTAAGATGACTACTATTTTCTTTTTGTTTTTAGCAAGACAATTATCAATGAGTTCAGATATACTGTGATTTTCATTTAAATTAATTAGCTTTGATATAATCTCACTATTAATATTTTTCCCATTTTTGGTAAAATATTCAATTTTTCTAAGTTCATTAATAAGTGTTTCTCTGTCCCCAACACATTTGTTTACTATCAAATTTATATTTGAGGATGAAATTGAAATTTTTTTATCTCTTAAAAAGTTATATGCTAATTTGGATAATGTTTGATCATTATCTGGATAAAAAGGTACACAAATTAATTTCTTATCTTTTTCAAAAAAAGATCTTAATTTTGATTTTTTTTCTAGATTATCCGAATTTAAAATAATGGTTGTATCTTCTAGGTTCTTTAAGTACAAAATTTCAATTAATTTTAAAATTTTATCTGTAGCTCTTTTAACAATAATAAATTTATTTTGTTCAAAAAGAGATTTG
>JAOJAE010000023.1 GCA_028227525.1 Candidatus Pelagibacter sp.
TAAATTCATGAAGCAATGTACTAACTTCTTTTATTCCCTGATTTACTCTGTAAGGTGAAAAAGCATTCATACTTATAAAAATTTTTTTTTTAGTTTTTTTAATCACTCCTTTTTTTTCCAATTCCTCAATTTTTCTTCTTACACTTTCTTTAGGGATTTGAAGATCTTTTGAAATATCACTTATGTTAATCTTCTCAATTTCAAGTGTTTTATCTTTAAAAAAAGTCTCAAATTCTACAATGAGCCCATTTTTTCTAAAAAATATAAAATCTTTGTTAACAAGATAGATAAGAATTATATACTTATCGATATCCCCATAAACTCCATAAGCCCTTATGAACCAATTACTAAGCATCTTGTAGTATGTAGGTGCGAGTTTGCTAAAATTTTTATTAATAATCTTAAAAATTTTATTCTCATCTAATTGAGCTGATATTCTTGGAATTTTATTCATATATTTAAAAAAACCCAATTTGAACAATCATTAAATAAGAGTCAACCCATTTTGGACAATAGATCTATATATAAATTAATCATTAGATGTTTAATTACGCCAATGAGTACTGAAAGCTTAAATAGAACATCACACGTTATTGAAGACCCTAAAGTTGTTGAAGACTCTAATGTTGTTGTAACTCCTAGAGTTAACGTTGATGTTCTAAAGCAAAGAATAATAGATCAGAAAAAAAAAGATAAATTTAAAAGAACAATTATTTTTTCTACAGTCTGTGTATCTTTAGGTGTTCTAACTCTTCTTGCAAATTGATTTTGCCCAATCTGAACTGTCATCCTCTTTAATTCGAAACTTTGTAGTGGTTAAATCTTATTATGAACAAAGTATTAGATGACGTCTCTAAGAGTAATAATGAATTAAATGAAGTTAAAGATCCAAAAAAACTTTGTGTTCACGATCTTAAACAAAAACTTAAGACAAAACAAAAAAGACAATTTATTAAAAATACAATTATTTTATCTTTTATAATTACTTTCTTTGGAGCAATATCTCTTTTAATTTATCAAAGTCTCTAGATCTTTTTTAATAATATCTGGTATTGAGATTTCTCTTTTAAGATTTTGTTTGTATCGATTAAATTTATTTTGTCCTGGGTACATTATTTCTTTAACACCTTTAATTTTTGGAAGTTTTTTAATTGTTTTAATATTATCTTTAATTCTTTGGTTATAATTTTTTTGAAATAAATTTGCTTTAAAGGTTATAAATAAATGGCCAATATTTTGTGGACCAGAAAAATCATCAAAAGGATCTTTAACTCTTCCTGCATGATTACCTCCTGTTAAAACACCACTTAAAATATCTACCATCCAAGCAAGACCCGAGCCTCTAAATCCTGCAATTGGAAGTTGAACACCTGCAAGTGCTTTTTTTGCATCAGTTGTAGGGTTGCCAGATTTATCTAAAGCTACACCTTCAGGAATTGTTTGTTTGTTTCTAGCAGCAACTCTAATTTTACCTCTATTTATAACAGAGATTGATGTATCTAATATAAATGGAATTTTAGATCCAGTAGGGGTTCCAAAACAAACAGGATTTGTTCCAAACAAAGATTTTAAAGCACCATGTGGAGCAACAGCAGGAGGTGCATTTGTATAAATCATTGCAATTAAATTTTTCTTAACAGCTTGTTCTGCATAATAACCTGACAAACCATAGTGACCGCTGTTTTTAACTGCAACCATTCCAATACCAGTTTTTTGAGCATGTTTAATTGCAGTTTTAATTCCAAGATCTGCTGCAACAAAACCAATACTATTATTTGCATCAATATGTGAAATAGATTGAGAAATTTTCTTTATTTTAATTTTAGGTTTTGGATTAATTACTTTTTTTGAAATTCTATCACAGTACATCTTAAGTCTTGCTAGGCCGTGCCCATAGGCACCAACTAATTCTGCATTAATTAATGCATTAGCTGAAATCAAAGCGTGATCTTTGCTTAGACCATATTTTTGAAAGATTTTTATGATTTCTTTTTTAAGAATTGGGGTTTTCACGATTACCCTTTACCACGCCATGGAATATATTTGTCTATAAGTTTTCTTAAAGTTACATCAAATAATAAACCAAGCATTCCCATCACAAAAATAGTGATCCAAATAACCTCATATTGGAAGTATTTTTTAGCTACGTTTTCAACAAAACCGATACCAGTAGTTCCTGCTAAAAACTCAGCAGCAACTAATGTTCCCCAACACATACCAATTGCAACTCTAACACCAGTTAATATTTCAGGTAATGAGTTTGGAAATATTACATATCGAAGTATTTGCCATCTAGAAGCACCTAATGAGTGAGATGCATGAATTTTCGATAATTGAGTACCTGACGCACCAGCTCTAGCTGAAATAATCATGATAGAAAAAGATACCATAAAAAGTAAAAATACTTTTCCAACGTTATCAATACCTAAAACAGATATGATAAGAGGAGCCCATGCAAGAGGGGGTACAGGTCTGTATAGTTCAATTAATGGATCAAAAAATCCTTTTGCAAACCTATTTAGACCCATAAATAATCCTAAAGGTACACCAAATATAATTCCAAGAATTAAACCTAAGAATACTCTTAAAAAAGAGTCCCATATATGACCCATTGGGACAGGTATTTTAAATAAATTAAATTCACCAGTTACTACACTTAAAACTTTACTTTTAAAGTTTGGTTCAACTACACCAAATTCATTATGTACCGGATATTTGCCTGGTATGATATCTGCAATCCAATCAGGTAAGATAAAACCAACTATTTTACTTACATCCATCATCTCAAACCAAAGCAATGGGATATTTTTTAAATCCAACACTAGGTTTTGATAAAAGGATAAATTTACTTAGTGTATCAGATGGTTTGGGTAACCATCTACCCGAACCTTGTTCTGAACAATTTGGACCACTCGATACAATCGTACCTGCTGGAAATAAAAGAATATCAACTAATCTTAATGATCCTTGCTCATTTTTTTGAACTTCATCAAATGTTAATATAGATTTTTGCATTCCATCTAATGTGCTTGGAGGAAAAATACTTGCGTATTCAATTCTTCTTGCAATTTTAAGAACATCTTTCGCTAAGGTTGATGCAACTTCCTCACTATCACTTGCTGCTTTTCTAAATGCTTTAACATCATCTTTAATTTCTTTGATAACTGATTTGTATTGGAAGTTATGATTTTTTAATTTAAAGAATTGATCGCTAATAACTTTTAATTCTTGAGCAGCTGCGTCAAATTTTAAACCTTTATCTGTTTTAGGAATTACTGGTACTTCAACTGTATTTTCTACCGCAGTTCCTGATGCACCCCAACCACCTTCAGCTTGAGCGTCTTGTAATCTTTTACTTCTTTGTTCTGCTGTTTCATATGGATAATCTTTTTTTTGAAATTCTATGGATAATTGATCAATTTTATTTGCAAGCTCACTTATTTTAACTTTTGTTTCATTATCTAATAAATTTTCATTAGTTAGTAATGGAATAGTTGATTTTGTTTTATCAATTAATCCTATTAAAAAAGATCTATGCTGTTCACTTATTTCTTTTGAATTTTGAATTTCATTTTTAAGCTTAATTATATTTTTATTTTCAGATTTAATTATAGACGTACTTTTGAATTCTCTTTCTTCAATAGGGAATAGATATTTTAATGATAATAAAGAGTCGTTTACTTTACCTACTTGACATAATTCATTAGCTGATTGTGGGTAAAATGATTTTGCAATATCCCATGAATAATAAAGCCATGTTAATAGAATGACACTACTACCAACAATGATCCAGTGAGTTCCACCTTTTGCTCTCTCAGGGTTACCAAAAACTGCATCAACTTTCTCAGTTCTGATAAGTTTTCGCCCATACATAATGCAACCGATGATGGCTACAATAATTGCAAAGGTGATAAATTGAGTAAACATACTATAATTCTTTACCCATAATTTCTTCTTCCATGTTCCATATCATGGTTAAAATCTCTTCTCTTTTGCTAGTAAAATCTTTTAAGTTTTTAATTTCTCTTAAATCTTCTTTTAATCCCATAGATGCAAATGGAAGATTGTACTCTTTATGAATTCTTCCAGGTCTTGGTGCCATTACATAAAGTCTTTCACCAAGTAACAATGCTTCTTCAACTGAGTGTGTAATTAAGATAATTGTTTTTCCAGTTTCTTTCCAAATTTTTAAAACTAACGACTGCATTTTTTCTCTAGTGAGTGCATCTAGAGCTCCTAATGGCTCATCCATTAAAATTAAATCTGGATCATTTATCAAACATCTTGCAAGAGCAACTCTTTGCTGCATACCTCCTGATAATTGGTATGTTGGAGTATTCCCAAACCCTTGAAGACCAACTATTTCTAACCATTCTTCAACTTTTTTTGCAGTTTCAATTGGATCTTCTTTTTTCATTCTTAATCCAAAATTCACATTTTCAGCAACTGTTAACCATTCAAATAAAGCACCTTGTTGAAATACCATTCCTCGTTCAACACCTGGTCCATTAATTTCATTATTACCCAATGTTATTTGTCCAGAAGTTGGTCTTAAAAATCCTGCTGTAATATTTAGTAAAGTTGTTTTCCCACATCCAGAAGGGCCAAGAACTGTTAAAAGTTCTCCTTTTTTTAAAGTAAAATTTACATCTTTTAATGCGTGAACAGTTTCTCCTTTAGGAGTTTTAAAAATCATATTTAGATTTTGTGAAACCAAATCACTCATAAGAATACTTTATATTAAAATATTTTAAAAAAATAGGCACCAACTATCTCTAATTGGCGCCTATTAAAATTTATTTTATGCTCTAAAATTATAGAGGTAAAAAGCTTGTATCAACTGCTCCGTTAGGAGTATCCATTCCTTTTAAGAAACCAGCAAGGTTTCCAGAAGTCATAGACTTTTCAGTTTCTGCAGGTGTTAGAAATTTAAATCCACCGATTGTTTCTTTCATATCACCAAGTTTCATTTCAGCGTCTTTTGCTATTACGTTCATATCTGATTTACCAGACGCGTATCTAGCGTTTGCTTCGTGAGTTACTTCGATGAAAGTTCTTAACATACCAGGATTTTCTTTCATGAACTTGTCAGTTACAGATGTAATATCAATACCTAAGATACCAGCATCTCTAGCTTCTTGAACAGTTAAAAGTCTTGATCCAACTGCAGTTGCAGCTTTGATAGAGTTACCACCAAATAGACAAGCCATAACAACGTCACCACTTACTAATGCAGCAGCACCTTCTTCTGGGTCCATTTGAATAACATCCATTTTAGATCTGTCAGCTCCAATAACTTTCATACTTTCGTCAAAAACGTATTCAGCCATTGTTCCTAGTGGAACTGCAACTTTTTTGCCTTCTAACTCAGAACCATTTGCTTTTGTAATTCCAGAAGCATTAGATGTAACACAAGTTGTTCCACCCATTCCGTATTCCATAGCAATGTCTACAAGTTTTAAAGGAGCTTTTGATTTAACAGCATTAATGAAAGGTACTAAACCTTGTGAGTAAGAAATATCAATATCTCCTGCTAACATAGCATCAGTCATTGCACCACCATTTGAAAAGTTAGTCCATTTAACTGGAACACCTAGAGCTTTTTCGTAAATACCTTTAACTTTATCTTCTTGGTTTGGCGTTGGCCATTCTAGAAAGAATGCAACTCTTACTTCTTTAGCAGCTGAATTAGCAACTGACATAGAAAGGGTAAGAGCAACTACTGAACCAAGAATAAAACTTAATATTTTTTTCATTATTATTCCCCTGTTTAATTAATTAAATTACCTTATTAAAATTCAATTTTAGATTGATGTAAAACAAAAAAATCAAAATATTCAATTCAGGGTTGCATCAATATTATTCTAGTTTAAGTATTTATTTTAGTCTAAAGAGGCCATAGATTCAGAATTACAAAATTAAATTAATATAAAGAGAGAAACTTTTATGAGCTCAGAGAACAGAACTTCAGTACCAAATTCTTTAAATGAACATTGGATGCCATTTACATCTAACAAAGATTTTAAAGCAAATCCGAGATTAATAACTGAAGCTAAAGGAGTTTATTTAAAGACACACCACGGTAAAACACAAATTGATGCAAGTTCAGGATTATTTTGTAATCCATTGGGTCATGGAAGAAAAGAAATTACAGAAGCTGTAACAAAACAATTAGAAACATTAGATTATGCTCAACCTTTCCAGCAAGGTTTTGGTGGATCATTTGAATTAGCTTCAAAAATTGCAAAACATACACCAGGTGATTTAAACAAAATGTTTTTTACAATTTGTGGATCAACTGCTGTTGAAACTGCAATTAAAATTGCTGTTGCATATCATAGAGCGAAGGGAGACGCACAAAGATTTAGATTTGTAGGACGTGAAAGAGGTTATCACGGAATGAACATTGGATGTGTTTCAGTAGGTGGAATGGTTAACAATGTTAAAACATTTGCAAGTATTTTAATGCCTGGTGTTCAACACATTAGACACACCCATTTACCAGAACATAAATTTGTAAGCGGTCAACCGGAGACAGGTGATTATCTTGCAAATGATCTTGAGACTATTTGTGCAAACTTTGGTGGAGAAAATATTGCAGCATGTATCGTTGAACCTATTGCAGGATCAACAGGAACATTAGTTCCACCAAAAGGATACTTACAAAAACTTAGAGAGATTTGTGACAAACATGGAATACTTTTAATCTTTGATGAAGTAATCACTGGTTGGGGTAGAACAGGATCTAAGTTTGGTGCAGATGAATTTGGTGTAACTCCTGATATTATGACAATGGCAAAAGCTACAACTAATGGTGTTGTACCTATGGGTGTTGTTGCTTGTAATGATTATATTTATGATGCAGTGATGGATGCTTCACCAACAGGAGCGGTTGAATTATTTCATGGTTATACTTATTCTGGAATTCCAGTTGCAGTAGCTGCAGCTTTAGCTGTTCAAGATATTTTCGAAAAAGATGACATTTTTAACAGAGCAAAAAATTTAGCTCCATATTTTCAAAAAGGTTTATTTTCTCTTCAAGATTTAGAGTCGGTAGATAATATTAGAGGATATGGAATGATGGGTGGTATTGATATGAAATTAAATACCAAACCAGGTAAAGCTGGTTATGAGTGTTTTAAAGCTTGTTATGAAGCAGGTGTAAATTTTAAAGCAACTGGTGACTGTTTGATTATTGCTCCACAATTTATTTGTGAAGAAAAACATATTGATGAAATTATTGATAAACTTAGAACAGGTATCACTAACTATCAAAAAAACCAAAAAAACTAATTAGGTTTTAAACATATAATTTAAGAGAAAAGCGTTATGAAGATAGGCGTACCTAAGGAAATCAAACCACAAGAAAATAGAATTGGTTTAACACCTGAAAGTGTAAAAACATTAGTTTCAGAAGGTCATGAAGTAATTGTTGAAAACAATGGTGGTTTTGAAGCTGGTTTTGAAAATGACCAATATACTAATGTAGGTGCAAAAATTGCAAGTACTGCTGCTGATATTTTTAACGATGCAGAAATTATAGTTAAAGTTAAGGAGCCTCAAAAAGTTGAAGTAGATATGATTAGAGAAAATCAAATCGTCTACACTTATCTTCATCTTGCTGCTGCTAAAGAGCTAACTGAAGGATTGATTAAATCTAAAAGTATTAATATCGCATATGAAACAGTAACAGATGATAATGGAAGATTACCTTTACTTGCACCAATGAGTGCTGTTGCAGGAAGGATGTCGGTTCAAGCTGGAGCTCATTGTCTTGAGAAAAATCAAAAAGGAAGAGGACTTTTATTAGGTGGTGCACCAGGAGTAACTGGTGGAACAGTTGTTATTTTAGGTGGAGGAGTTGTTGGAGAAAATGCAGCTGTGATTGCAACTGGTATGCAAGCAAAGGTTCATATTGTTGATAAATCTGAAGCAAGATTAAAACAACTTGTTGAAATGTTTGGTGACAAAATAATTCCAGAGCAAAGTGATAAAATTGATTTAAATAAATTAGTTTCTGAAGCTGATCTTTTAGTTGGTGGTGTCTTAATTCCAGGAGCAGAAGCTCCAAAATTGGTTACTAAAGAAATGATTAAATTAATGAAAAGGGGATCAGTTATAGTTGATGTTGCAATTGATCAAGGTGGATGTGTTGAGACAAGTAAACCAACTACCCATGGTGATCCAACATATATCGTTGATGATGTAGTTCATTATTGTGTAGCAAATATGCCTGGTGGTGTTCCAAGAACTTCAACACTTGCATTAAATAATGCAACTTTACCTTTTTTAGTTAAACTTGCTAACAAGGGATATCAAAAAGCTTTAGGTGAAGATAAAAATTTTTTAGCTGGCTTAAATGTTCATAAAGGTCATGTAACATACAAAGCAGTAGCAGATGTTTTTAATCATGAATTTGTTGAACCTGAGAAAGCAATTCTAAATTAAAAGTTTAACTAGAAATTTTAATTTTTTTTTCCCATTCATAAGCTGTTTTGAGAATATATTCTAAATTGTTAAATTTTGGTTTCCAATTTAAAATTTTATTAAATTTACTAGGATTAGCAACAACCATTTTACTATCTCCAGGTCTTCTAGGACCAATTTTAGATTTTATTTTTTTACTTAAAATTTTATTATAAGTATCAATAACCTGTTTCACAGAATATCCATTTCCATAACCACAATTAAATATATTAGACTTGTTTTTATCTAATAGATGTTTTGCTGAAACTAAATGAATATCAGCTAAGTCTGATACATGTATATAGTCCCTAATTGCTGTACCATCTCCAGTATCATAATCGTTACCATTAATTATAATTTCATCTCTCTTGCCAACGGCAACTTCAGAAGCAATTTTAATTAAATGTGTAGAATATTTTGAAATAAGTCCTGATCTTAATTTTTGATCAGCTCCAGCTACATTAAAATATCTTAAAATAATGTAAGAGATATCATCAGTTTTTGATTTATTAATTATATAATTTTCTAATTTTAATTTTGTTTCTGCGTATGGGTTTAATGGATTTAAATCATCATTCTCAGAAACATTATTTTTAATTGGGTTTCCATAAACAGATGCTGTTGATGAAAAAATAATTTTTTTTAGACCATTTTCAAAGCAAGTATTTAAAAAGATTTTTGCCTTTTCAAAATTAAAATCATTATATCTTTCAGGTTCTTTGACAGACTCATCAACCCTAATTAGACCTGCAAAATGCATTACAATGTCAAATTTATTATTAATTAATGTTTTTGAGATATTTTTTGTATCTGCAATGTCACAATTAATAAATTTTGCTTCAGGGTTTAATAAAGTTTTGTTCCCAGTTACCAAACTGTCAACTATCGTTACATTACAACCTTGGTCAATTAATAAATTAGTAACATGACTACCTATATATCCAGCGCCACCAGTTAAAAGAATATTCTTCATAAAATCTAAATTTAATATTAATATTAATTATCATTTAATTTATGAATAACAAAGAATTACCGAGAAGTACTAAAGTTATTGTGATTGGTGGAGGAGTTGCTGGATGTTCTGTTGCTTATCATTTGGCAAAATTTGGATGGAAAGACACAATACTTCTTGAAAGAGATCAGTTAACATCAGGTACCACTTGGCATGCTGCTGGGTTAGTTGGACAATTAGGTGCAACTGCTACAATTACAAAACTTAGAAAATATTCACTTAATCTCTATAAAGAATTAGAGCAAAAAACTGAACTTTCAACAGGGCTTAAACAAAATGGTGCGATTACTGTTGCAAGTTCAAAAGAAAGACTTCAAGAATTATTAAGGCAAGCAACATCAGCTCAACTTTTTGATGTTAATGTTGAAGTTCTTAATAAACAAAAAGTTAAAGAATTATATCCAGTAATTAATGACAAGGATATTTTGGGTGGTGTTTATATGCCAGAAGATGGTCAAGCGGATCCAGTAGGGGTTACTAATGTCTTAGCAAAAGCTGCTAGAATGGAGGGTGCTCAAATATTTGAAAAAACACCTGTTACTAAAATACTTATAAAAAATAATAAAATAACTGGTGTTGAAACATCTGAGGGAAAAATTCAGTGTGAATATGTAGTTCTTGCAACTGGAATGTGGTCAAGACAAATTGGTGAAGATATTGGTGTTAGTGTGCCTTTATATCCAAATGAGCATTTTTATATAATTACCGAACCAATGAAAGATCTACCAAAAGATCTACCAGTTTTAAGAGATTATAATGATTGTCTTTATTTAAAAGAAGATGCAGGAAAAATGCTTGTTGGTATTTTTGAGCCAGGCGCAAAAAATGCTTTTAAAGAAAAAGGGGTTGTTCCAAATGATTTTTCTTTTGGAGAGTTTCCAGATGATTTTGATCATTTTGAACCCTATTTAGAAAAATCTTTTAAAAGATTACCAATGTTAGAAACAGCAGGTGTTAGAAAATTTTTTTCAGGGCCAGAGTCGTTTACACCTGACACTCAATATTTATTAGGAGAAACTCCAGAAGTTAACAATCTTTATACGTGTTGTGGTTTTAATAGTATTGGTATTGCAAGTTCTGGTGGAGCGGGACGAGTTACAGCAGAATGGATGATTAACGGATATATGAATGAGGATTTATATTCATTAGATATAAAAAGATTTCAAAAATTTCATTCTTCTAAAAAATTTATAATGAATAGGGTTACAGAAACTTTGGGAGATTTGTATGATATGCATTGGCCCTATAAACAACACATAACTTCAAGAGATCAAAAATTACTTCCATACCATGAAGAATTAAAAAAAGCAGGAGCATGTTTTGGTCAATCAGGAGAGTATGAAAGACCCATGTGGTATGCTTTAAATGGCACTAAGCGAGAGTACAATTATAGTTTTAATTATCAAAATTGGTATCCATCAGTTGAGCATGAATGCAAAAATACAATTGAAAATGTTGGATTGTTTGAACTTTCTCCTTTTTCAAAATATGAAATTAAAGGTGAAAAAGCATATAAAGAATTACAAAGATTGTGTACCGCAAATATTAAAAATGAAATTGGAAAATGTACTTATACCCATATGCTTAATGAAGGAGCTGGAATTGAAACAGATCTAACGGTTGTTTGTCTTGAAAAAAATCATTTTAGAATAATAAGTTCTGCAGCAGTTAGAACTCATGATAAAGCACACATATTAAAATATTTATCAAAGGATCTTGAATTTAAAGATATTACAGATGACTTAGTTTGCTTAGGTGTATTTGGACCAAAAAGTAGAGAATTATTATCAAAAATAACTGCAGAAGATTTTACAAATGAAAATTTTAAATTTGGTACAGGTAAAAATATAAATCTAAATTCAATTGATGTTTGGGCTCAAAGACTATCCTATGTTGGTGAACTTGGTTATGAGCTTTATATTAAAAAAGAAAACGCTAAAGAAATATATGATTTAATTGTCGATACTGGAAAAGATTTTAGTCTTACTCATTGTGGCTCTCATGCTATGGATACAATGAGAATGGAAAGTGGTTTTTTACATTGGGGACATGATATTTCACCAGAAGAAAATCAGTATCAAGCAGGACTTAATTTCGCAATTAGCTACAAAAAACCTTTTGATTTTGTAGGAAAAGAAAAGTTGCTAAAAATTAGAGATCAAAAATTAGACCGAAGATTTGTTATGTTAGTTTTAAAAGATAATACACCTGGAAAACCACTTTTATTGCACGAAGAACCAATTTACTTTGATGATAAAATTATTGGAAAAACAACATCGGGAAATTTTTCATTTAATTATAATAAAAATTTATCATTTGGTTATGTAAATTGTGAACTTTCAAATGAAAAACT
>JAOJAE010000024.1 GCA_028227525.1 Candidatus Pelagibacter sp.
TAGAATTATTAAAAAATTAATACTTTCAAGTAAGGATATAAATCACTCTAAATTAGACAAATTATTTGCTAATTTTAAAATTGATTATAAAAAAATTAAGAAGATACTATTTTGTAGTGTAGTTCCAAAGTCATTCAATATTATTAAAAAATATTTATCAAAAAAAACAAAGCTTAAGTGTTATGAGGTAAAAGATTTAAATTTAAAATCTTTAATAAGAATTAAAGCAAATTACAAACAAGTAGGCTCTGATAGATTAACTAATGCCGTTAGCTTAATGAATAACAAGAATAATTTCATAGTTTTGGATTTTGGAACAGCGACAACTTTTGATGTTTTGATAAAAAATACTTATTTTGGGGGTATTATAGCTCCAGGCGTAAGGCTTTCACTAAACACTCTTTCTGATAAAGCTACTCTTATTCCAAAAATTGATCTAAAAAAAATTAAAAATGTGATTGGTAATGATACAATCTCTGCTGTTAGGTCTGGTTTTTTTTGGGGATATGCAGGTTTAATTGACAATATCATTAATTTAATTAAGAAAGAGACTAGAAAGTCTTTTAAAGTTATTATTACTGGAGGGTTTTCTAATTTATTTAAAAATTCAATAAAAACGAAAGTTAATCACAATAAAGATATTACAATTAACGGTCTTATAAAAATCTCAAAACTAATTAAATAAAATGAAAGATGAATTATTATTTTGTCCACTAGGTGGATCTGGTGAGATAGGCATGAACATGAATTTGTTTGCTTATGGTAAGCCAGGCGAACATAAATGGATTATGGTTGATATTGGTGTTACTTTTGCTGATGACACATTGCCGGGTATTGATCTAATTTATCCAGATCCTGGATTTATAGTTGATAGAAAAGAAGATCTTTTAGGAATTGTTTTAACCCATGCTCATGAGGATCACATAGGTGCTATTGCTCATCTCTGGCCTCAACTCGAATGTAAAATATTTGCAACTCCTTTTACCGCTGTTTTAATTAAAGAAAAATTTAAAGAAAAACATATTGATATAACAAGACATCTTAAAATAGTTCAATTAAATGGAACTATAGATTTAAATCCATTTAAAATAGAATACATTACATTAACTCACTCAATTCTTGAACCAAATGGTTTAAGAATAGAAACTCCAGCTGGTGTAATTTTGCATACTGGTGATTGGAAAATTGATCCAGAGCCTTTAATCGGTGGAAAGATAAACTCAAATAGATTGAAAGAAATAGGTAACGAAGGTGTTCTCGCAATGATATGCGACTCAACTAATGTTTTTAGTTTAGGTAAAGCAGGTTCTGAATTAGATGTTAGAAAAAGTATGCTAAATATTATGAGTAGCTTAAAAAAGAGAATTATCATTGCTTCTTTTGCATCCAATGTTGCTAGATTAGAAACTGCTTTTTATTGTGCTGAAAAAACTGGAAGACAAATATCTTTAGTTGGCAGATCAATGCACAGAATATTTAAAGCTGCTCGACAATGTGGTTATTTAAAAGATGTTATTGAACCAATTGATCCACGTGAGGCAAAAAATATTGCAAGAGAAAAAATAGTTTATCTTTGTACAGGTAGCCAAGGTGAACCAATGGCAGCATTGATGAGAATTGCAAAATATACTCATCCAGATGTATTTATCGAAAAGGATGATACTGTAATATTTTCATCTAAAATTATTCCTGGTAATGAAAAAAAATTATATAATTTGCAAAATCAATTGGTTAAAGATGGCATTGAAGTTATATCTGAAGAAAATGAATTTGTTCATGTTTCAGGACATCCAAATAGAGACGATTTAAGAGAAATGTATGAATGGGTAAAACCACAATGTGTTATTCCAGTACATGGTGAACACAGACATATGATTGAACATATTAAATTTGCTAAAGAAATGAATGTCCCGCACCCTGTTCAAGTAGAAAATGGTGACATTGTAAAGCTATATCCAGGCAAACCTGCGGTATACGATAAAGCACCTAGTGGTAGACTTTATGTTGATGGCAACATTAGTGTAATTGAGGATGCTCAATCAATTAAGGATAGAAAAAACTTAAGCGCCAATGGATATATTGAAGCTACAATTTTAATTACGCCAAATGGTAATATTCACAAAAGACCTGTTTTAACGTTTAGAGGTATCCCAGTTGATGATACTGAAGAATTTGTTTATGGTTTAGAGGATGCAATTGAAGAAATTACAAGAACTTTCAAATTAGGAAGTAAACAACAAGAGCATAATTTGATTGATGCTCTTAAAATTGCATGTAGAAAATTTTCAAAAGAAAAAACTGGAAAAAAACCTTTTACAAATATTAACTTAGTAAGAATTTAATGAGCATCACAGGCTTAGCAATAATCTATATAATAATATGGTGGATTGTATTTTTCGTTATATTGCCAATAGATGTAAAAAGAACAAAAACAGTTAAAATTGACGGAGAAGATCCTGGGTCACCAGATAACCCCAAAATGCTAAAAAAATTCTTATATTGCACAGGTATTACAACTGTTATTTTTGTATTAATTTATCTATTAATAAAATTTGAATATTTAAATTTAAGAAATATTATTAATTAAGATGCTTTTATCAAAATCTTTTATTCCAATTTTAAAAAATAATCCTTCTGAGGCCAAGATTAAATCTCATCAACTTATGTTAAGAGTTGGAATGATTAAACAAGCTTCAGCCGGTATTTACTCTTGGTTACCGCTTGGATTTAAAGTCATGAAAAAAATTGAATCTATAGTTAGACAAGAACAAAATAAAATTGGTGCGCAAGAAATTTTAATGCCAACAATTCAATCAAGTGAAATTTGGAAAGAAAGTGGCAGATATGATGATTATGGTGAGGAAATGCTCAGAATTAAAGATCGTCAAGATAGAGAGATGCTTTATGGACCAACTAATGAAGAGCAAATTACTGAGATTTTTAGATCTTCATTTAAGTCCTATAAGTCATTGCCGCAACTTCTTTACCACATACAATGGAAATTTAGAGATGAGATTAGACCTCGATTTGGAATTATGAGAGGTAGGGAATTTTATATGAAAGATGCATATTCATTTGATGTAACAGATGAAGATGCATTTTATTCTTATAATAAATTTTTTCTATCTTATTTAAGAACTTTTAAAAGGTTATCATTAACCGCTATTCCTATGGCTGCTGATACAGGTCCCATAGGGGGAAATTTATCACATGAGTTTATAATTTTAGCTGACACAGGTGAAAGTAAAATTTTTACTGATAAAAGAATCTTTGATTTAAATAGTGACGGTACTAATTTAGAAAAATCTTCATTAGAACAAATGCGTAAAAAATATGAACAATTTTATTCTGTAACTGATGAGAAATTTAACAAAGATGAATTTGAGAAAATAGTTTCTGAAGAAAATAGATTAATAACCAAAGGTATTGAAGTAGGTCATATATTCTATTTTGGTGACAAATATTCTAAAGCCATGGAAGCTGCTGTTGATCTTCCTGGAGGTAAAAAAGACTTTGTAAAAATGGGATCTTATGGAATTGGTGTGTCGAGATTAGTGGGGGCTATTATAGAGGCAAAATATGATGATAAAAATGAAATCATGAAATGGCCATTGTCTGTTGCTCCATATGATATTGCACTTATTCCTATGATAAATAAAAATGATACCTCTGCTCTTGAAAAGGCTAAAAATATAAATTCTGAGCTAATCAAAAATAATATTGAAGCAATTATTGATGATACTGATGAAAACTATTCATCAAAAATAAAAAAAATGAATTTAATTGGAGCTCCATACCAAATTATAATTGGAAAAAAATCAGAAGGAGATCTTTTGGAATTTAAAGAAACAGGCGGCGAAGCTCAGAATTTAAGTTTAAATAAAATAATAGAAATTATAACAAAACAAAAAGTTTCAAATTGATTTCTACGTTAGAAAAAGAAATTACTTTTAGATTTTTAAAAGCTAGAAAAAAAGATGGCTTTTTAAATGTTATATCTATTTTTTCCTTTATAGGAATAAGCCTTGGTGTTGCAGTCCTAATAATTGTTATGTCAGTAATGAACGGATTTAGGACAGAACTAATAAACAAGATAGTAGGTTTTAACTCACATATAACTGTTAAATCTTATGATGACAGTGGGATTGATTTTAAAAAATTAGATGACAAAAATTTAAATTTAATCACTAATAATCTTGTTTTTAGCAACTCTGGTGAAGCAATTATCTTAAAAAACAATACTTCAAAAGGAATAGTTTTAAGAGGTTATCAATCTAAAGAATTTTCTAATTTAACGATAATCAAAAATGACAAATTTAAAGGAGATCGATCAAAATTAAGTAACAACTCTATTTCTATAGGTAATGAATTAAGCTTTAGTTTAGATCTTAAAATAGGAGATAAAATTACTCTTATGTCACCTTCGGGAGTTGAAACGATTATAGGAAGCATGCCAAAACAAAAAACTTTTGAAGTAACATCAATTTTTAACAGTGGATTGGCTGATTTTGATAACAATATAGCTCTTATCAATTTAGATACATTAGATGATTTTTTTGGTTTTGAACAAAAGGATAGAAACTTAGAAATTTATCTAAAAGATCCCCAAGATATTGAGTCACAAAAAAAAATAGTTCAAAAAATTTTTGATCAAGAATTTATTTACACATGGGCAGATATGAATAGCTCTTTATTTTCAGCATTAAAAGTTGAGAGAAATGTAATGTTTATAATCTTGTCTTTGATAATTATTGTAGCTGCGTTCAATATAATATCTGGATTAACAATTTTAGTTAAGAACAAAACTAGAGATATTGCAATTTTAAAATCAATTGGAGTTTTAAATAAATCAATTGTTAAAATATTCTTTTTAATTGGTGTAATTATTGGCACTTCTGCAACTATTTTTGGAATTTTTTTAGGAGTTACTTTTTCACTATATGTTGAAAATTTTAGACAATTTTTAAGCTCAACATTTAATATTAGTTTATTTCCTGAAGAGATTTATTTTTTAAGTACTATGCCTTCTGAAATTAACCCTTATTCTATACTTTTAATATCAATCTGCTCAATATTAATAACAGTTATTGTCTCTATATTTCCTGCTTTCAAAGCTGCTAATTTAGATCCAATTCAATCATTAAAATATGAATAATTTTTTAGAATTAAAAAATATTTCTAAACACTTTCATATAGATAAGAAAATTAAAGTTTTAAAAAATTTGTCTTACAATTTTAATAAAGGAAAAATGTATTCATTAATGGGTCCATCTGGATCTGGAAAATCAACATTACTTAATTTAATATCTTTAATTGATAGACCTTCCCTTGGTTCTATTAAATTCAATGATAAATTAGTTAATTTCTCTAACAACAAAAACAATGATATTTTTAGAGCTAAAAATATTGGTATTGTTTATCAACAAAATAATTTACTTGCCGATTTTACAGCTTTAGAAAATGTTTATTTAGCAAACTTATCTATTAATAATGATAAAGACTCAGCAATTACAAAAGCAAAAGTTCTATTAAAAAAGATTGGTTTATCAAATAGATTAAATCATTTTCCCTCTCAATTATCCGGCGGTGAGTGTCAGCGTGTAGCAATTGCAAGAGCAATCATTAATGATCCAGAGATAATTCTTGCAGATGAACCTACTGGAAGTTTAGATTTAAACACTGCAAAAGAAATATTTGAACTTTTAAATAATCAAAAAAAACCTAATAGACTTATTATATTTGCAACCCACAATAGATTTTTTGCTGATAAGGCAGATTGCCTTTTGGAGATAACAGATGGTAGTGTAAAAACTATTAATGTCTGAGTCTTCTAGCCAAAACTTTAATCATCTAAAAATACATTCTCAATATTCTATTTGTGAAGGGGCTATCAAAATTGATGATTTACAAGATTTCTCAAAACAAAATAAATTAAAATCATTAGCTATTTGTGATACCTCAAATCTATGTGGTGCTTTAGAATTTGCTGAAAAAATTTCTAAAGTTGGCACTCAGCCAATTATTGGTACTCAAATTAATTTTAAATATAATGATGTCATAGGTTTAATACCTCTGTTTGCACTAAATGAAGAAGGTTATAAAAGAATAATTAAATTATCTTCAAATTCTTTTCTTGAAAACGATGCACTTTCTGAACCACACGTTGATTTTAATGAACTACTAGAAGATAATGAGGGAGTTTCTATTTTTTCTGGAACTATTTTTGGATTTTTTGGAGAATTATTTAATAAAGGAAAATTTAGTGAGATACACGACCTATATAAAAAACTTAATTCTAATTTTGGTGATCGATTTTATATAGAGATTCAAAGACATAATGATCAAAACGAATTAGGTTTTGAAAAGTTTAATTTAAAAAAATCTTTAGAATTAGAAATTCCAATAATTGCAACTAACGAAGTTTTTTATTTAGATAAAGATATGCATGAAGCTCATGATGCTTTGATTTGCATAGGTAATAAGACTTATGTGAATGATAAATCAAGAATAAGATTAAGTAACCAACATTATTTTAAAAATAATTCAGAAATGAGCGAGTTGTTTGCAGATCTTCCTGAAGCTTTAGAAAATAATTATAATTTTCCCTTAAGATGTAGTTTTAGACCATTATTTTCAAATCCAATTTTACCGAATATTAGCTCTGAAAAAGGTGGTAATGCAGATGATGTTTTAAAAAAAGACTCATTACATGGTTTAAGAATAAAGTTTGATAAAATTTTTGGAATTAAAGCTAATGATCTTGAAAAAAATCAAACATATATAGATTACAAGGATAGATTAGATCATGAATTATCAATCATAATTGAAATGAAATATTCAAGTTATTTCCTTATAGTATCTGATTATATTAAGTGGGCAAAAAATAACGATATTCCTGTTGGTCCTGGTAGAGGTTCTGGAGCTGGATCATTAGTAGCTTGGTGTCTTTCAATTACTGACGTTGATCCTATAAAATTTAATCTAATTTTTGAAAGATTTTTAAATCCTGATCGTATTTCAATGCCAGATTTTGATATCGACTTTTGTGAGGAAAAAAGAGATTTAGTTTTTGAATATTTAACAAAAAAATATCAAGACAGTGTCGCTCATATAATTACTTTTGGTAAGTTAAAAGCTAGGATGGTTATTAGAGATGTTGGAAGAGTGTTAGGTTTGCCTTATGGATTTGTTGATAGTATTTCCAAAATGATACCATTTGATCCATCTAGACCACAAAGTTTATCACAATGTATTGCAGGTGAACCAAGATTACAAAAACTTGTTAATGAAGATCCTAGAGTAAAAAAATTAACAGAAATTTCTTTAAAATTAGAGGGTTTAAACCGTAATGTTGCAACTCATGCTGCTGGTGTTGTTATTGCGGATAAAAAGTTAACTGAAATAGTTCCATTATACAAAGATGCTTCAGCAAATTTATTATTACCATCTACTCAATTTGATATGTATTCAGCAGAAAATGCTGGATTAATAAAATTTGATTTTTTAGGTCTTAAAACATTAACTGTAATTAATAATACTCAAAAATTAGTAAGAAAATTTAATAAAGACTTTGATGTAGAAAATATTAGCTACGAAGATCAAAAAGTATTTGATCTATTATCTAGCGGTAACACAGTTGGATTGTTTCAAGTTGAGAGTGCCGGTATGAGAGAGGCGCTAATTCAAATGAAACCTAATCATATTGAAGATATTATTGCTTTAGTAGCTCTTTATAGACCAGGCCCTATGAGCAATATTCCAACTTATAATGACTGCAAACATGGAAGACAAACTCCAGACTATCTTCACCCTTTGTTAGAAGATATTTTAAAACCAACATATGGCGTAATTATATATCAAGAACAAGTGATGCAAATTGCACAAAAATTATCTGGTTTTACCGCAGGTCAAGCCGATCTTCTTAGAAGAGCCATGGGAAAAAAGAAAAGAGCAGAATTAGAAAAACAAAAACAAGGTTTTATTGCAGGTGCTTTAAAAAATGGAATAGCAAAAGATGTTGCGGCTGGTATTTTTTTAAAAATAGAACCATTTGCTGAATATGGTTTTAACAAAAGTCACGCTGCTGCTTATGCAATTATATCTTATCAAACTGCTTTTTTAAAAACTTATTATCCGAAAGAATTTATTGCAGCATCAATGACAATGGATATTTCTAATCAAAATAAGTTAAGTGAATTTTATGAAGAATTAAAAAGATTAAATGTTGAAATTACAAGACCAGACATAAATGAATGTTTTGCTGATTTTAGAACAGTTGATAATAAATTCTATTATGCTTTAGGAGGTATAAAAGCTGTAGGATTTGAAGCTATTTCAAATGTTGTGAAGGAAAGAACTGAAAATGGTAATTTTAAATCAATTAATGATTTTCTTAATAGAGTTAACCCCAAGGATATGAATAAATTGCAGTTAGAAGGTTTAGTAAAAGCCGGTGCTTTTGATACTATTAATAATAATCGACAATCACTTTTTAGTTCAATACCAAACTTTATTCTTAAAACAAAAAATATGTTTGAAAATAAATCAGCAAATCAAATAGATTTATTTTCTGAAGATGAATCTACACAAGATAATATTGTCAATGAAATTGAAGATTGGAAATTTGAAGAACGTTTGTCAAAAGAATTTGAAGCAATAGGATTTTTTATCTCAGATCACCCTCTAAATCAATTTACAGAAATTTTTGGTGACTATAAAATTCTGGATTACTCAAATTTTAATTTAAGTGATGAAATAAAGGAAGCTAATATTGCAGCTACTCTATTGAAAGTCCAAGAAAGAAAAACTGCCAAAGGTAATTCTTATGCTGTTTTAAAATTAACTGATTTAACCAGTGTTTTTGAATTATTTATTTTCTCTGATATTTTAGAATTAAACCGTGAAATTTTAAAAGAAGGTAATTCTTTATTATTAACATTAGTTAAAAGTATTTCTAATGATGAGAATAGATTTAAAAGAGTAAATGTTCAAAAAATAGGATCTATGGTGGATCTTTTTAATAGTCCAATCAACGAAGTATTTTTTGAAGTTAATTCTTCTGAAAATCTTAACGAAATTTCAAAAATATTAGCTGAAGAAGGAAAAACTGATGTTAATATAAGAATGGTTCTTGATGAGAAGACATTAGAATTCAAACTTAAAAATTCAAGGAATCTTGACCGAAAATCACTCAATCTTTTGAGAAAAAGAGAAATTTTAAGCACTATAAACTAAATAAAACTTGTTAAATTCATTAATTATTAGTAAATAAGCTCTAATTTAAATTAACACGCACACAGTTGTTGGTTTTATACCTCCGGTCCTTAATTGGAAATTACTGTGGTGGCTTAACCGGGAATAAATATGAAAATACCTAACGTTACAATACAACAATTATTAGAAGCAGGCGTTCATCTTGGACACAAAACTTTAAGATGGAATCCAAAAATGAAAAAATACATTTTTGGAAAAAGAGACTCAATCCACATAATGGATTTAACTCAAACTTTAGAACTAACAAAAGTCGCCTTAGAGAAAATTTATACAACAATTGCAAATAATGGAAAAATTTTATTTGTATCAACTAAAAAACAAGCATCTGAAGCCATTGCTGAAGTTGCTAAAGAAACAGATCAGTATTTTGTAAATTACAGGTGGCTTGGTGGTATGCTTACTAACTGGGGAACTATATCTGGTTCAATTAAAAAAATGAAAAAATATGAATCTGACTTAGTTTCTGAAAATAGAGGTTTTACAAAAAAAGAACTTCTTAAAATGAGTGTTAAAAAAGATAAGCTTGAAAGATCATTGGGTGGAATCGCCGAAATGAAAAAAACTCCTGATTTAGTTTTTATAATTGATACAAATTATGAGTCACTAGCGATTGCGGAGTCAGTAAAATTAGGAATACCTATAATCGCAATTCTTGATAGTAATTCTAACCCAGATAATATTGATTATCCTATACCTGGTAACGATGATGCTCGTAGATCTATAGATCTATATTGCAATCTTATTAAAGAAACTATCAACAATGCAAAGAGTTCAATTCCTTCTCCTGAGCCTAAAAAAGATGTTGCTAAGGATGCTAAAGAAAAAACTGAAGGAAAAACTGTTCAAGAATTAGATAGAGAAAAACTTGAACAAAAATTTTCTAAAGAAAAAAAGGAGACCTTAAATTAATATGAGTGATATTGAAAATGTTAAAAAATTAAGAGAAGCAACTGGTGCAGGATTTAAAGATTGTAATCTTGCGATAAAAGAGTCTGGTGGAGACATTGACAAAGCTATTGAAATTTTACGAGTAAAAGGAATTTCAAAAGCATCAAAAAAAATGTCTAGAGATGCAAAAGAAGGTGTGGTTGCTGTTAGTGGTGATGAAAATAAAACATCTGTTATTGAAGTTAATTGCGAAACAGATTTTGTTGCAAAAAATGAAGATTTTACAAATTTCGTTAAGGAACTTAGTGAATTAAACAATGAAAAAAATTCTAATTTAGATGATTTGAAAAGTTCTAAAATGAAAAATGGTGAGTCAGTAGAAGACAATGTTGTTTCTTTAATTGCTAAAATTGGAGAGAAAATTACAATTGGTAAAGCAAAAACAATTGCAAATGCAGGAACTGTAAATAATCATTATTTACACACAGTTGTTAAAGATAATATTTCAAAACTTGCTGTAATTGTTTCGTTAGAAACAAACGATAGTTCTGATGCAGTTAAAAATTTTGGAAAACAATTATCTATGCATATTGCTGCATCTAATCCTTTAGCGCTTACATCTGATTTAATTGATCAGTCAGTTATTGATAAAGAACAAGAGCTAGTAACAGAAGAGTTAAAAAATTCAGGAAAACCTGAGGATATTGCAAAAAAAATTAGCCTCGGTAAAATGAATAAGTTCAAAGAAGAAAATTCTCTTTTAACTCAAGCCTGGGTAATGGAGCCCAAAAAGAAAGTACAAGATATTGTTAAAGAACTTTCAATTGCTGATTTAAAAATTAAAGAGTTTTATAGAATTAAAATTGGAGAATAAATGTTTGACGAAAAGTCATATAATATCAAAATGGACAAAGCTATTGAGGTTTTTACAAAAGAACTATCATCACTAAGAACAGGCAGGGCTAATGCAGCAATGCTCGATTTAGTGAAGGTTGATGTTTATGGTCAACAAATGCCTATAAACCAAGTTGGAAGTATAACTACACCCGAACCTAGAATGATAAATATTCAGGTCTGGGATGCAAATAATGTGCCATTAGTTGATGCAGCAATTAAAAAATCAGATTTAGGTTTAAATCCACAAATTGATGGGCAGCTAATCAGACTACCGGTACCTGAGCTTAATGAGGAAAGAAGAACTGAATTAAAAAAATTGATAAAATCAATTGGTGAAAAGTGTAAAGTTTCAATTAGAAATATTCGTAGAGAAGCAAATGAAGAATTAAAGAAACTTTTAAAAGCAAAAGAAATTGGTGAAGATGAAGAAAAGTCATCTGAAAAAAATGTCCAAACAATTACAGATGATCATATAAAAGTAGTTGATGAAAAGGTTTCTTTAAAAGAAAAAGAAATAATGACCATATAAAATGAACCCACTTAATCACGTAGCCATTATTATGGATGGTAATGGAAGGTGGGGATTAAAATATAAAGGTTCTAGAA
>JAOJAE010000025.1 GCA_028227525.1 Candidatus Pelagibacter sp.
TCATAGAACAAATCCTGAATTTACATTTGAACCTAATAAGGATACTCCTAAATCAATTTGGAAGTATTTATTGACATCAAATTTATTATATAAAATTCAAGATTTAGAAATTACTGATATAGAAAAAATATCTACTATTGAAAAAGCTACACATGACAAAAATTATTCAGAAGAAGAATTATTTGAGTTTTATAAGCGATTTCAATTTAATTTAGAACAACTGTTAAATACAAAAGAGTCCTATAAAACCTTATCTTCTATTGAGGGTAAAGCTTTAGTTTATCAAAGATTGCTTTTAACTGAAGAGCCAAAACTGAAACTTGAACTAATGAAAATTTTAAAAGATATTTTTGAATCTGAAGATATTGGTAATGCTTTTGATACAGAGTTAGCAAAATTTTTAAAAAAAATTGACGAAACAGATGTGCCTTCTAACTTTACTACTTTTTACAACCAACACATAAAAAATGATGAAATTACTAATAAAAAAATTAAGTATAATAATAAAATATTACATCAATCAAAATTAGTAAATTATTTTAATGGAGATTATGCCAAGTCAAAAATTGAGGAGGACCTTGAAAAGTTTCTAAAAAAAATAAAAAAAGATAAAAAATATTTTTTATCAAAAAAAGATATAATTTTTCTTGAGGCATTAAAATCTGATGGAATTGAAATTTCAAAAAAATATGAAAATCTGTATGAAATTAATAAATCAGAAATGCCAAGAGACATTCAAGAAATGATTAATAATAATGAAACTGGAGCTGCATTACTTAGAATTATAGAAGTAATTGGACCAGAAAAAATTGAAGATATAGATGATGATACAGTTTATTTTATAATTAATACATTGAACCAATTAAATGCTGACTTAATTAGGAATAAGCTTTTATTAAAAGTTCTTCCTTTAAAAGTTTAGAAATTATAATAAAATAATTCAAGATGGCTGCTAAAACTATAATTACAGAACCTAATAAACTGCTTAGACAGATTTCAAAACCTGTCGAAAGTGTCGGTAAAGAAGAACAACAACTAATGAATGATATGCTGGATACGATGTATGCAGCCAATGGTATAGGCCTTGCTGCAATTCAAATAGGTATCCCAAAAAGAATTATAGTAATGGATATAGGTAAAGATGAAAAAAAAGAACCCAGATATTTTGTAAATCCAGTTATTGTGAATAAAGATAAAATTAAAAATACACATGAAGAAGGATGCTTGTCAGTCCCAGATCAGTTCGCAGAAATAGATAGACCAAGTAAATGTGAAGTAGAATATCTTGATTATAATGGAAAAAAACAATTATTAAAAGCTGATGGATTGCTTGCAACATGCATACAACATGAAATGGATCACTTAGAAGGAATATTATTTATAGATTACCTATCAAAATTAAAAAAATCTATGATTATAAAAAAACTTTCTAAATTAAAATCAAATACTGCAGTTCTTTAATTCATGGCAAAAAAGATAGTTTTTATGGGTACCCCAATGTTTGCTGTACCTATATTAAAATCCCTATATCAAAATGGTTATCCTATATCAGATGTTTATACTCAACCTCCTCAAAAATCACAAAGAGGTCAGAAAATTAATAAATCTCCTATACAAGGGATTGCTGAAACTTTAAATTTAGATTTTAGAACTCCAAAATATTTAAAAGATAATAAAGAGGAATATGAATATTTTCAAAGTATAGGTGCTGATCTTGCAATAGTTGTTGCATATGGACAAATTATTCCAAAAGAATTTTTAACTTTAACCAAAAAAGGATTTATTAATATTCACGCATCTCTTTTACCAAAATGGAGAGGTGCAGCCCCTATACAAAGATCTATAATGAATCTTGATACAGAAACAGGAGTTAGTATCATGAAAATAGCTGAAGAACTTGATACAGGCCCAGTATGCAATACCTTTAAAATAAATTTAGAAAATAATTTAAATGCTAGTGACGTGGCTGATAAATTATCTTTAATAGCAGCTGAAAAAATATTAGATAATATTGATAATATTTTGGAAGATAGAGTAAAATTTATTGACCAAGATCATTCGAAGGCAACATATGCATCTAAAATTCAAAAAGCTGAAGGTGAAATTAATTGGAATGATGAAGCAAAAGTTATTATTGGAAAAATAAATGGTTTGCATCCGGCGCCGGGCGCTTTTTTTATTTATAAAGGGGAAAGATACAAAATTTTAAAAGCAGAAATTGGTAATGGTGTTGGAAAACCAGGAGAAGTTGTTTCAAATTATTTAGAAGTTGTTTGTGGAGGTAAACAAACGATAAAAATTAAAGAAATCCAAAGACAAGGAAAAAAGCCTCAAAATATTGGTGAATTTATGCTTGGATCACAGATAAAACAAGGAACTGTAATTTAAATGGCAAGGTATCAATTGCTTATTGAATATGTGGGTACAGATTTTAGGGGTTGGCAAATTCAAAAAAGAGGCTCAACAATTCAAGGGCTTATTCAAGAAAAACTAACAAAACTTCTAAAAGAAAAAATAATTTTAAATGGTTCTGGCAGAACTGACACCGGAGTTCATGCAATTGAACAGTCTGGACACTTTGATTATAAAAATGAAATTAAAGATTTATCAAAGTTTTTAAAATCAATTAATCATTTTTTAAATGATCAAGGTGTTGCAATAAAAAAGATAAGAAAAAGAAGCAATAAATTTCACTCAAGATTTTCTGCAAAACAAAGGATTTATAAATATATAATATTTAATCAAATTAGTGCTCCAGTTATTGAAAAAAAAAGAGGATGGCATGTTAGAAAACCTTTGGATTTAGATTTAATTAAAAAGGGAGCAAAAAAATTAGTTGGAACTCATGATTACTCTACTTTTAGATCTTCAAGCTGCCATGCTAAAAGTCCAATTAAAACAATCAAATCAGTGAAAGTAAAATCATCAAAAAGTAAAATAGAAATTGAGTTTAACTCACAATCTTTTTTACAGCAACAGGTTAGATCTATGGTTGGTTGCCTAAAATACTTAGGTGAAAAAAAATGGGATTTACAAAAATTCAATAAAGTATTTAAATCTAAAAAAAGAATTCTATGTGCACCACCTGCACCACCCGAGGGTCTTTTTTTAATGAGAGTTATTTATTAATTTATTTTTATTACTCATTGCAAATTTTTTATTAATTCGCCATCTAGACTCTGATCTTACTATATAGCCACAGCAATTTTTAGATTTACATTTACATGGAAACTGTTTGTAGTTTTCATCATAACCAAATCCATAATCGCACGTAAGTTCTTCACCTTTTTTAATATCTCTTATGGCTTTGACCCATAATTTTAATCCTTTACCATCATAGTCACAATTATTATCACATGAATGATTAATTAATCTTGCTGTATTCCATGAAAAGTCACCATCAAGATCATATCTTTTGTTAACTGTAAATAAGTAGATAGGTTTACTGTTATCATATTTATCAGACTCTTCAGTTTGTTTTTTAGTAATTAATTTACCTATGTAATCAATTATTCTTGTACCTTCTTTAATATCTTTAGTTGCGTATAATCCTTTGCCTTTTTTATCAATGTCGGACTTTTTAATTCTATAGAGTTTCATAATAGTTTTTTAGAGTTAATATTTTAATTATCAATTAAATTCTATCAGAGCATCCACATGTCTTTTAGTACTCTGTTGAAGAGCTTTAAGATCATAACCCCCTTCAAGAATTGAAACTACATTTCCGTTACATATTGATTTAGAAATTTCTAATGTTCTTTTTGTTAAGTGGTAAAAATCTTCTGAACTTAGTCTTAATTGTGCTAAAGGATCATCGATATGAGCATCAAAACCCGCAGAAAATAACAAAAATTCTGGTTTAAATTCTTTTAATTTTTTTAATACATGTTCATATGCATTTAGATATTCTTTAGCTGTTGTACCTGCTTCAAGTGGAATGTTTAAAATATTATTAAACTTACCTTTTTCTTTTTCTGAGCCACTTCCTGGATAGTAAGGATATTGATGAGTTGAAATATATAACACTTTTTCATTATTATAGAAAATATCTTGTGTTCCATTTCCATGATGAACATCAAAATCTATAATTGCAACTTTATTGTACTTATATTTTTCAATTAGATAATTAGCACCTACTGCAACATTATTATATATACAAAATCCCATAGCTTTGTTTTTTTCTGCATGATGACCTGGTGGTCTTACAGCACAAAACGCATTTTTAAATTCTTTTTTTTGAACACCATCGATGGCTGCGATTATAGATCCTACAGCATCTTTTGTTGCCTCTTTGCTTCCAGGCGAAACTACGGTGTCACCATCAAGAAAAGCTAAACCATTCTCTGGAAACGATTTATTAACCAAGTTTATGTATTCAGTAGAGTGTGTATTAATTAAAAAAGATTGATCAAATTTAGTTGGTTTTTTCCAAACTAATTCTTTGTTATCAATTTTTTTAAAGTTATCAATAATTGCTGTAACCCTATCAATTTTTTCTGGATGTCCATCACCTGTATTATGATTTTGATAAGTATCAGAGGTAATTAAACCTGTTTTCACTTAAAATAATTTTGTAAAATATTTGAGTAAATCAAAGTAAGTTTTTTTAAGTCAGACAACGAAACAGCTTCATCTACTTTGTGCATTGTTTTACCAACTAAACCAAATTCTAAACAAGGAGCTATTTTTCTAATAAATCTTGCATCAGAAGTACCACCTGTTGTAGACAGTTGAGGTTTAATTTTTGTAATTTTTTTAATGATATCTCTAATCATAAAAGTTGTATTATTTGGCTTTGTAAGAAACGCTTCACCAGAAACACTATAATCTATTTTATATTTTGATTTATTCTTACTGCTTATTCTTTTTATAATTTTATCAATTTTCTTTTTTAAAGAGCTTGAAGAGTGTTTATTATTAAATCTAATATTAAATGTAGCATTTGCTAAGCCTGGAATTACATTATCTGCAGAATTATCAATATTGATTTTAGTAACCTCAAGATTTGTTGGTTGAAAATCCTTTGTACCATTATCAAACTTAATCTCTTTCAATTCTCTTAAAATTTGCACGAGTGCTGTGGATGGATTATTTGCTCTTTGAGGATACGCCACATGACCTTGAATACCTACAATTGACAGTCTACCAGTCATACTTCCTCTTCGTCCTATTTTAATCATTTCACCTAATTTATTAGGATTAGTAGGCTCACCAACTAAACAAAAATCTATTTTTTCTTTTTTCTTTCTTAAATAATCGACTACTTTTTTAGTCCCATTGATTGCCACTCCTTCTTCATCTCCTGTAATTAAAAGACTAATAGAGCCATTAAATTTTCTTTTATTTTCAACAAAATTACTTACTGCTGAAACAAATGCAGCAATAGAGCTTTTCATGTCATTAGCACCTCTTCCAATTAAGTAACCTTTTTTGATAAAGGGTTTAAACGGATTTACAGTCCAATCTTTTAAATTTCCTGCAGGAACAACATCTAAGTGGCCTGCATAACAGAAATTTGGACCTTTATTACCAAGTCTTGCGTAAAGATTTTTAACTGGTTTGCTATTCTTTTCTTTGAACTCTAAAATTTTAGTTTTAAATCCTAGTGTTTTGAGTTTTTTTTCTAAAAACTTCATTATTCCAGCATCAATAGGTGTAACAGTTGGAAATTTAATTAGCTCCTTAGCTAATTGAAGTTCATTAATTGATGCCATAATAAATCTATTCTCTTAAAAGATCGTTAACAGAAGTTTTGGATCTTGTTTTTTCATCCACCTGTTTAATGATAACAGCACAATAAAGCGATGGGGCAGAAGCATTATTTTTATCAGGCAATGATCCAGGAACCACAACAGAATAAGGAGGAATTTTTCCATAAGTTATTTCTCCAGTTTTTCTATTTACTATTTTAGTTGATTGTCCAATATACATACCCATACTTAAAACAGATCCTTCTCCAACAATAACACCTTCAACTACTTCTGACATTGCTCCAATAAAACAATTATCTTCAATAATAGTTGGTAATGCTTGAGCAGGTTCTAACACTCCACCAATTCCACTTCCTGCAGAGATATGACAATTTTTTCCTATTTGGCAACAACTACCAGCACGACTGAATGTGTCCATCATAGTACCTTCATCAATATAAGCTCCAATATTAACATAGCAGGGCATTAGCACTGCATTTTTTCCAACAAAAGAACCTTTTCTTACAGGAGAATTTGGTACCATTCTAAATCCAGCTTTCTCATGATCTTCTTTTGTCCAACCAGCTGTTTTTCCTTTTAACAAATGTGCTTTGTCATACCAGCTACTGTAAGGACCACTTAAATTTTCCATTGGGTAAATTCTAAAGCTTAACATTATAGCTTTTTTAATATGCTGATGAGTAACCCATTCACCATTAATTTTTTCTGCAACTCTAACTTTACCACTATCTAAATCAGCAATCATTTGATTGATGGTATCTTTTAAACTTTGTTCAGAATCTTGGTTTACGTTATCTCTATTTTCCCAGGCATCATTTATTATTTTTTCGATATCACTCATATTTTTTAATTAGATAGTTAATTTAATTATTCTTTAATACATTAATTTCTTGAAGAAAAGAAGGCAAGTTCTTAATCTTATAATCTATATATGGTTTGTCCGAGTCTTTTTTAGCAAAGGTCTCTTCATTTTCTAACCAACAAGTTTTCATTCCTAAATTCTTAGCTTGCTCTAAATTGTGAGCAATATCTTCAATTAAAATTGATTGATTTGGATCTAAATCAAATTTTTTTATCAATTTTTGATATGGATCTAAGTGCGGTTTTGGAACATAGTTTGCATCAGTTATATCAAAGGCTCCATCAAATAATCCTTCTATACCAAGTTGTTTTGTAACATTTTCAACGTGTGCATGAGATCCATTGGTAAAAATAATCTTTTTTTCTTTTAACTTAATAAGTTCTTCTCTTAAAATTTCATCTTTTGGAAGCCAACTAATATCAATGTCGTGAACAAATTCTAAAAATTCTTGTGGATCAATATTATCATGGTTCATTAGGCCCGAAAGTGTTGTTCCGTACTCATAAAAGTATTTTTTTTGAATTTCTTTTGCTTTTACTAGATCAACATTAAATTTTTCAGAGATGAAAGAGGACATCTTTTTATCTACTTCTGAAAAAACTTGAGTTTGACCGCTATAAAGAGTGTTATCAAGATCAAATATCCAATATTTTATATCAATTAAATCTTTCATTGTCTTATTAAGGTTCCTGATCCTTTGTCAGATAATAGTTCAAAAAGAATAGAATGGTTTTTACGACCATCAATAATAACAACACCTTTTACTCCATTACTTGCAACATCTAAACAATTGTTAATTTTAGGAATCATCCCTCCAGTAATAGTTTCATTTTCAATTAACTCTTTTATTGAATTTGAATTAATTTCAGGAATTAGTTTTTGGTTATTATCTAAAACACCCTCAACATCACTCATAATTATTAGTCTTCTAGCTTCAATTTTTTTTGCAATTGATCCTGCTGCTGTATCAGCATTTATATTGTATGTTTGATTATTTTCATCCAAGCCCAAAGGTGCAATTACCGGAACCTTTTTATTGTTAACAATTTTATCAATAATATTTTTATTTATGTCAGTAGGTGTTCCAACAAACCCTAGTTCATCATTTTCTTTAATTACACTAATAATATTATTGTTTTTAGAATTAACCGTTTCACTATTACAAGACTCATTTTTCAAAGCTTCAACTATTTCGTGATTAAATTCTATTAACACTTTTTCGACTACTTCGATAGTTTCTTTTCCTGTAACCCTAAGTCCTTTAATAAATTCACTTTTAATTCCAAGTTCATTTAACTTATTACTTATTCTTTTGCCCCCACCATGTACAACTATCGGAATAAAGCCCAACTTATTAAGTGTAGTAATATCTTTTATAAAAATATTAAATAAGTTTTGATCAACTAGAACACTACCGCCACATTTTATGACGATGTATTCATCGTTATATTTTTCTAGATATCTTTTTACTTCATTAATTGAAGGACCATCTGATGGAAGGATTTTATTTAACTCTTCTTCTTTGACTTCCAGCATTAAGTGGTTGTTTTAATAGTAGTTCTTTTCATAATGAACACTTGTTGAGCCATTGTTAAAATATTATTAACAGTCCAGTAAATAACTAATCCTGCAGGGAATGGAGCTAAAATTATTGTAAGGAATAGTGGAAAGAACATAAATATTTTTGCCTGCATTGGATCTGTTGGTGCTGGATTAAGTTTTTGTTGGATAAACATTGATACACCCATTGCAATAGGCCAAGCACCAATCATTAAAAATGAAGGAACATCGTAGGGCAATAAACCAAATAAATTGAAAAGAGATGTTGGATCTCTTTCTGATAAATCTTGTATCCATCCAAAAAATGGCATTTGTCTCATTTCAATTGTTACAAACAATACTTTGTATAATGCAAAAAATACTGGAATTTGAACCAGTATAGGCAAACAACCAGACATAGGATTAACTTTCTCTTTTTTATAAAGTGCCATCATTTCTTGCTGTAATTTCATTTTGTCATCTTTATGAAGCTCTTTAAGTCTTGCCATTTCAGGCTGAAGAGCTTTCATTTTTGCCATGCTTCTAAATGAAAAGTTTGCAAGTGGAAAGAATGCTAATCGAATACAAATTGTGATAGCAATGATAGCAAGACCATAGTTTCCAAGCAACTTAAAGAAATAATCTATACCGTGGAATAGTGGCTTTGTAATAAAATATAAAAATCCCCAATCAATTGCTAAATCAAACTTATCTATATTTAAAGACTCAGCATATCCATCAATTATATCAACTCTTTTTGCAGCCACTATTACTTGTAACTTATCTTCGATACTTGAGTTTCCTCTAAGTTCTAATGGATCTGTAGCAACAAAATTAGCTCGAAACTTATCTTTATAATCAAAAGTAGTTTTAAATTCTTTACCACTTGGTGGAATTAGTGATGTGATCCAAAACTTATCTGAAATTCCAAGCCATCCTTTTTGAGAAGTTCTTGAAAACTTTTCTTCTTGAATATCATCGTAATCTTCTTCAATTAATTCCTCATCCAATGTTGCAATAAGCCCTTCGTGAAGAATGTAAAAATTTGAAATATCCGGAATTTCTTTTCTTATAATTTGTCCATAAGAATAAAAATCATAATTTTTATTTGTTGAATTGATTACTTTTTGGTTAATTGTGAATAAAAAATTGTCATCTAAAGTTATTTGTTTTTCAAAAGTAATTCCCTGATCATTAGTCCAAGACAATTTAACAGGTGATTGGTTAGTAAGTTTACTATTTCCTAATACAGACCATACAGAGTTTGAATCTGGGATATCAATATTTTTATCAGTAGTAATAAATCCACTTTCTATGAAGTAGCCATCTTTGGTATTTCTTGGTGATAAAAGTTTGACCTTTTCATCACTTTCTAATGCAACATTATATTCTTTAAAGGTTAAGTCATCTATTGCTGCACCTTTTAAAGAAATTGAGCCAACAATGCTTTGGTTTTCAAACTGAATTCTTTTATTTTGGCTTAAAGCCTCATCTCTAGTTATTTCAGTAACAGTTTCTTTTTGATCCAAACTAGGGGCATCTGAATTTTGTTCAGTTTTATTTTTTTCTGCTAATTGTTCTTTTGTAATTGGTGGTGGTGCAAAAAAAAGTGAATACAGAATAATCACTGCGGCTGACAAAGAAATAGCTGCAATTACGTTTTTAGTGTCCATCTACTTTTTAACTTTCATTTGTTTTTTTACTGGATCAAAACCATCTCCCCCACCTAAAAATTTTATAGGATGACAAGATAAAATTCTTTTTAAGCTCATGAAGCTACCTTTTGCTAAACCAAATTCTTTTAAGGCCTCTATGCTATATTCAGAGCAGGTTGGTAAATATCTACAAGACTGACCAAGTAATGGACTGATTAGAAATTTATAACCTTTGATAAATTTAATTAAAATATTTGTGAAAATGTTCATTATTTAATTTTTTCTAAATCCTGAAATAGAGTTTCTTTTATATTTTTGTACTCATTGTTTAGCATAGTTGACTTAGCAATAACAAGATATGAATAGTTGAATTTTAATGTTATTTTTTTTACTGCTTCATTAACAATATTTCTTAACCTACGTTTAATCTTATTTCTTTTAACAGCATTACCAATTTTCTTTTTGGTTACAAAACTAATATTTAGTTTGCTGTTATCTTTATTAGCTAGATTGCCAAAAAAAATTGTAACATATTTGTTAGAAATTTTTTTTTGCTTTAGTAGATTTTTGAATTCCTCGTTTTTTGAAAGAGCAAGTATTTTGCTTTTCATTTATCTAGACTGATACGGTTAACGATTTTCTTCCTCTTGCTCTTCTTCTAGCTAAAAGTTTTTGTCCACCCTTAGTTTTCATTTTTGATCTAAAGCCATGTTTTCTGGCTCTTTTAACGTTAGATGGTTGATATGTTCGCTTCATAAAATGTGATTAAAATTTATTAATTTTCGCCCTTTATAGTAATTAAATATATAAATAGCAAATAGAAGATTTTATAAATTGTATTAGATTCAATGGAAAAAACTAAAAAAATTAAAATATTTGTAGGGTTATTTTATATAACAGCCATTTGTTTATTTTTATATTTTTTCTTTTCAAAATTTAG
>JAOJAE010000026.1 GCA_028227525.1 Candidatus Pelagibacter sp.
AGATAATAATATTAGACTTAAAGTTATAGATTTTTTTGAATAATAAAATTCTAAATTTTGAAATACATTTCTAAATAAATTTGACGCTTTTACCTGATCAATTGAACTTATGGTTGGAATTGAAAAAATCACAAGAACCAATAATCCAACTAAAAATATTTTAATAAAATTTAAAACAGAAAAAACCGGCGAAACATTAAGCCCTAATCCATCTGATAAATATTGATCTACAACAGGAACAATTAAAAAACTTGAGCCGTAAGCAAAAGTTGTGATTACTAAAAGTAAGATCAATAATTGAAGATAATAAAGTGTCTTTATGTTGCCTGAATAAAATCCAACAGCTTTTCTAACTGCTATGGACATATTGTTTTGATTGATAAAAGATAAAAGAGTGTTTGCTATTCCAATTCCAGCAATTAGCATCGCACTTATTGAGACTAACGATAAAAACTGTGAAAAATTATTGATAATTCTCTTTAATCCACTAGCTGAATTTTCAGGGTATCTAAGCTTAACTTTTTGATCATCTTTAAATATATTCTCAATTTTTTTTTCTAGTTTGTCAGCATCAGCAGTTGGGTCAAACTTTACTTTGTACTCATAATTTAAAAAACTACCAATTCCATTTAGTTTTAGAATTTCTAATGTTTGTTCACCTGCAAGGGCCCAATCTCCAAATGCAACAAAACCACTTACATCTGGAACAGATTTTACAATTCCAATAATTGTAAATAATTGATTTTGGACTTTAATTTTTTCATTAATTTTTAGATTTAAATTTTTTGATAAACTTTCATTAATTAACAATGTATTTGGTTCGATATGCATTCTATCAAATGCACCAGCTGGCTCATAATTAACATCCCCATATAAAGGATATTTAGTATCTACTGTTTTTATTCTTGTAAAAAGAGATTTGTTTTTCTCTCTATTAGTTGTTGAGACCATTGTACTGAACTCAATCATTTGAGAAATTGTTGCAAATTCTTTTACTTTATCAACTAGTTCAAGATTTCCTTTATTACGATTATAATCAATCTCAAGATCTCCTCCCAACAATGCTTTAGCATTATCATTAAGTTCTTTTTTTAAGCTATCTTCAATTGTGAAGATGGCGCTTAAAATAAAAAGACTAATAAAAAGTGTTACTATGATACTAGATAGTTTCTTATAATTTCTGCTTAAATCTTTTAAAGCATATCTAAAAATTAAATTTAGTTCTGATGGATTATTTAATTTTTCCATCTTTAATTCTAATTTTTCGTTTTGCTTTATTAGCTAATTTTGGATCATGAGTTACCATGATTAATGAGGAGCCTTCTTCTTTGACATATTTAAATAATATATCTGAAATCATTACTGAATTTTCAGTATCTAGATTTCCAGTGGGCTCATCTGCTAAGATTAATTCTGGTTTCATTGCAATGGCTCTAGCTATAGCAACTCTTTGTTGTTCACCCCCAGATAGTTGACTTGGTAAATTATTAAATCGATGACTCAGTCCAAATCGATCTAATAATAGCTTTGCCTCTTTTTCAGGGTTCTTAAATTTATTTAATTCAAGAGTTAATGCCACATTTTCAACTGCTGTATAATTTGGAATTAAATAAAATGACTGAAATATAATACCAATATTTTTTCTTCTGATTTCAGATACTTCATCTTCACTTAACTTTGTAATTTCATGATTTTGAAAAAATATTTTTCCTGAGGTAGCTTTTTCTAAACCTCCAATTAACATTATAAGACTAGTTTTTCCAGATCCACTTTCTCCAACAATAGAAATTGTCTCTTTTTTCTTGGTAGTTAAGTTAATATCTTTTAAAACTCTGATATTGTCTTTACCAGTTTGGTATTTAAGATTTACTTTATTTAATCTAAGAAGAATACTCATGAATAAAAGTTTTATTATTAAAATAATTGTACTCTGTCTAGTCACCATAAAAGTGAGTGCAATAGAAAAAGTCATATTATTTGGAGATAGTTTAATGGCTGGTTATGGATTACCTAATGAACAACATTTGTCAGTGGTTTTGCAAAATAACTTAAGTTTAGAAGGACATAATATAGAAATTATTAATGGCAGTGTCTCAGGTAGCACTTCTGCAGGAGGTTTAAATATAGCTGAGTGGACTTTATCAGAGCCTGGTATTGATCTTATGATTTTATGCCTTGGAGCTAACGATATGCTTAGAGGTATTAACCCTAAGGAGACAAAAAATAATTTAGAAGAAATAATTAAAATTGCAAAAAGCAAAAATATTAAAGTAATTATTGCTGGAATGATTGCACCAACATCTTATGGTTTTGAGTATAAAAAATCTTTCGATACAATTTTCTCTGACTTATCAAATAAGTATAAGTTGCAATTAATTCCATTTCTACTTGAAGGTGTAGCACAAAAACCTGAATTTAATTTAAGTGATGGCATGCATCCAAATGACCAAGGCACAATAATCATTAGTAACACTCTAAAAAAAGCTATCTTAGAAAATCTATAAAGACTTAATATTATTTTTTTGTTATCGTTTTTAATGAAAAAGATTCTATCAATTATTATTTTATTTATTTCAACAACAACTTTAAGTGCAAATGATAGAGATGTTGAGCTGGATAAATTATTCTTAGAATTAAAAAAAAACATTCCATCTTTATCATCAGGAATAGCTCAGCAAATTTGGATGTTATGGAGCACTCATCCAACCGATCAAAAACTAACATCTATTTTAGATGAAGGATCAAGACTAGTTCAAGATCAACAATTGAATAGAGCCATCGATGTTTTTACAGAAGCCATAGAATTAGATCCAACTTGGGCGGAGGCTTGGAATAAAAGAGCAACTGTATTTTATATGGTTGGAGAATTTCAAAAATCTCAAGATGATATTGATAAAGTGTTAGAATTAGAAGAAAGACATTTTGGAGCTTTAGCAGGCCAGGGTATGGTTAATATACAATTAAAGAATTATGATAAAGCTAAGAGAAGCTACCAAAAAGCTCAAGAAATTTACCCTGCAATGAAATCATCCAAGGTAATGATTGAACAAATTGAAGAGTTAATTAAAAGACAATCAATTTAATTAATTAAAAAGTTTAAAATCAATCAATAGATGAAAAAAACCACACCTCCGTCTAAGGCAATGTTAGAACTTGCAAAATCCTTAAGTTTTAATGCTCAGAACTATATTCCAAAAGGTGGAGTGTCTTTTTCTTTATTTAAGGTAGAAATTTTATCAGGATTAACAGTTGCGCTTGCTTTAGTTCCAGAAGCTATTGCTTTTGCATTTGTTGCAGGTGTTGCTCCTTTATCTGGTTTATATGCAGCATTTATTGTTGGATTAATTACTGCTGTGTTTGGTGGAAGACCTGGAATGATATCAGGTGCAACGGGCGCTCTTGCTGTGGTGATGGTTTCATTAGTAACAGAACATGGTGCTGAATACTTATTTGCAACTGTTGTTTTAATGGGAATTTTACAATTGTTAGCAGGTGTATTTAAACTTGGAAAATTTATAAGGATGGTACCTGAACCTGTGATGCTAGGTTTTGTTAATGGTCTTGCAATCGTAATTGGTATTTCTCAACTAAGTCAGTTTAAAACAATAAATGATCTTGGACAATCTGTTTGGATATCAGGAGACATATTACTTTATTCTATACTATTTGTATTACTAACCATGTTTGTAATTTGGTTTTTGCCTAAACTTACAAAAGTAGTTCCATCGACTTTAGTTGCAATACTTTTAACAACTGTATTAGTTCTTGCTCTTAAAATTGATATTCCAAGTGTTGGAGATTTAGCAAGCGTTAAAGGAGGTTTGCCAAATTTTTCAATTCCAAATGTTCCATTAAATTTTGAAACCTTAAAGATTATTTTCCCCTATGCATTTATTTTAGCGTCCATTGGATTAATAGAGAGCTTGTTAACTTTAAACTTAGTAGGAGAGATTACTAATAAAAGAGGAGGCGCTAGCCAAGAATGCTTAGCCCAAGGACTTGCAAACTCAGTTACTGGTTTTTTTGGTGGAATGGGTGGTTGCGCCATGATCGGTCAATCAATGATTAATGTAAGATCGGGTGGTAGAACCCGTATTGCTGGAATTGCTGCTGCAGTATTTTTATTAATTTTTATTTTATATACTTCAAACTATATAGAGATGATCCCCATTGCGGCTTTAGTAGGGGTTATGTTTATGGTGGTGATTGGAACTTTTGCTTGGAATTCAATTAAGTTTTTAATGATGGTTCCAAAAAGTGATGCCCTAGTTACAGTCCTTGTAACGGTTGTAACAGTGTTAGAAGATTTAGCGGTTGCAGTGATTGTAGGGGTTATTGTTTCAGCTTTAGTTTATGCATGGAAAACTGCTTCAAGAATTAGAGCTATTGAGAGACCTTCAAAAACAGATAAGGGTGCTAAGGTTTATGAAATTGAAGGACCTTTATTTTTTAGTTCAGCAAATAGTTTTTTAGAACTATTTAATCCTGAACAAGATCCAAATTTAGTGATTATTGATTTTGCAAAATCTAGAGTAATTGATCAGTCTGCATTAAAGGCAATTGAAGATGTTGCTCATAAATATAATAGTTTTGGAAAAAAAATTAAATTAAGACATTTAACTAAAGATTGTCATAAGCTTTTAAGTAAAACAGGTCAGTTGGTAGTTGATAGTGACAACGATCCTGATTACAGTTTAGCTGTTGATTATGGGGTTAAATTAAAAATATTTGGCAAATAAAACTCACTACTAATAATGAGTATTCAATACGATGTAATTATAGTTGGAGCAGGGGCTGCTGGCATGATGAGTGCCATTGAAGCTGGAAAACGTGGCCGTAAAGTCTTACTCGTTGATCATTATAAAAAAATTGGTGAAAAAATAAGAATTTCTGGTGGAGGCAGATGTAATTTTACTAACATTAACACTAATCCTAATAAATTTCTTTCACAAAACCCTAAGTTCGTAAGATCTGCGTTAAGTCAATATACTCAAAATGACTTTATTAATTTGATTAATAAGTATGAAATTAAATTTCATGAAAAAAAATTAGGACAATTATTTTGCGATCATAGTGCACAACAAATTGTTGAGATGTTGCTTAAGGAATGTGAGTTAGCAAATGTTACTATTTTAAAAGAATTTATTATTAAAAATATTGAAAAAGATAATGATCAATATCTTGTTTCAACTGAAACTGAACAATATTCATCAGAGTCGTTGATTGTTGCAACGGGTGGATTGTCAGTTCCAAAAATTGGCGCCACTTCATTTGGTTACGAAATTGCTAAGAAATTTGATCATAATATTATTGAAACCTTACCAGCATTAGTACCCTTAACATTTAATGAAAAGATATTAGAGATCTGTAAAGAATTAACAGGACTTTCTGTTGAAGCGATAGTTTCATTTAAAAAAGTTTTATTTCAAGAAGGAATGTTATTTACACACCGTGGTTTAAGTGGCCCTTCCATATTGCAAATTTCATCTTATTGGAAACAAGGGGATAATATTAAAGTTAATCTCTCACCAAAATTAAATGTTTATCAACTATTAGAGGAAAAAAGAAAGTTAAATCCAAAATTTGATATTTTAAATATTGTAAGTGAAATTTTACCCAAAAGGTTAGCTCAAATAATTTGTAGTAAAAATAATGTAAGTGGAAATATTTCTGAGCTATCTAATAAAATATTAAAACAACTAAGTGAGAATATAAATTCTTGGTTAATCAATCCAACAGGATCAGAAGGGTATAGAACTGCAGAGGTGACTTTAGGAGGAGTTGATACTAAAGAATTATCTTCAAAAACAATGATGTCCAATAAACACAATAATTTATTCTTTATTGGAGAAGTTGTTGATGTAACAGGACATTTAGGTGGGTATAATTTTCAGTGGGCTTGGTCTTCTGGTTATGTTGCTGGCCAATATGCATAAAACCATCATATCGACTTAATCTATTCTATTTGCTAAAATAAAATTATGTGTGGAAGATATGTAGTTAAAAATCCAGTTACTAAAACCAGCAAGTTAGTTAAATCAGCAATTCAAGTAGAGGATACTGAAAATTATAATGCTCACCCTTATCAAAAGCTTCCCGTAATTAAAAAATACAAAAATGGAAATACATTAGAAGCTCTTAAATGGGGTTTAATTCCAGGTTGGGCTAAAGATAGAGATTTTAAAGCATTAATTAATGCAAGATTAGAAACTATTGATGAGAAAGTTTCATTTAAAAAACTAATTAAGAATAATAGATGTGTTGCAGTAGCAGATGGGTTTTATGAATGGAAAAGAGAGGAGAAAGAAAAAACTCCACATTACTTTACTAGAAAAGATACTAATCCAATCTTCTTTGCAGGAATTTACGAAGAAGATCAATTTTGTTTAATTACAGAAGAAGCTAATGATAATATTAGTGAAATACATCACCGACAACCCGTTATTATTAATCAAACAGATGTTAATCGATATTTAAATCTAGAATTACAAGGATCCACTTTTTTAAAAGAATGTAATAAGCCCGATCTTATCTTTCATGAAGTATCAAAGGATGTAAATAAACCCACAAACAATAGTGCTTCGTTAATTCAAAAAGTATGAGAATAATATTTTTTATCTTTTTTTTGAGTTTTTTTACCAATCTTGCAAATGCAAATGATGAGGATTGGATATTTCTAAGGTGTGTTAAAAGTTCTGATAACATAAAGTACTTTGAGGTATCTGTATCAAGGGAAATGATGATTGAGCGGAATGGCTATCAATTTACTTTTACTCGACTTACTCCTTTTTTAATTCAAGCAGAATTACAAGGACTGGCTAAAATCTCTTTACATCGTCACCTTGGAACAATGGCTTATACTACGTTAAATTCTGATGGATCTAGTAAATCTAACACAGTATTTCAATGCGATAGTGTTCCAAGATTACTTTAATAAATGAATAATATTTATCACCAAGACATCTATCAATTTAATACTCCGGTAAGTAGTTATTGGGAGGACACTTCAATTGAAAATTTACAAATAGACAAACTTAAAAAAGATACTAATTCAGAAATTGTAGTAATAGGTGGTGGATATACAGGCTTATTATGTGCAATTAATTTAATCGAAAACCATAATTTAGATGTCATTTTGGTTGAAGCTGGAAAAATAGGCTGGGGTGCATCATCTAGGAATGCTGGATTTAATTGCCTACCTCCTAGCAAGATGTCTTTTAAAAAAATGCAATCTATTTATGGAGTGGAGGAGACAAAAAAATTTTTTAGAAATTCTGTTGAAGGCTCAAATCACACCAAAGATATTATTAAAGAATATAATATTGATTGTGATGTAACAGGAGACAATAATTTTGTTGTAGCTCATCATAAAAATAAATTTGAGCAAATTAAAGAACAAGCTGAAGTTTATAAATCTGAATTTGGAATTGAAACTGAAATTTATTCAAAAGAAGAATTCAATGAAATTGGACATGGAGGAACTGAACAATACGGAGCTTTTTCCTATAAACCAGGTTTTGCAATTAATCCTCTTAAATTTGTTAATGGGATTGCAAAATATGCTTTATCCAAAAAATTGAAAATATTTGAATACACTAAAGTTGATAAAATAGATAAAGAAAATGGCTCTTATGCTTTAAGAACCAAAGAGGGATCTATTCGATCTAAAAAAATAGTAGTTGCAACCAATGGCTTTTATCAAGAAGGCTTAATCCCTCAAATGGATGGAAGAGTATTACCAGTTATCTCAAATATAATTGTAACTAGAAAACTAAATGAAGATGAAATGAATGCTCATAACTTTAAAACATTTTCACCGATCGCTAACACTAAAAACCTTTTGTATTATTATCGAAAGCTACCAGATAATCGAATTCTATTTGGAACTAGAGGAGATTTAACTGGAAGTGACCAGTCAAATTTAGCTATGTCTAAAAAAATGGAAAAGTTTTTAAAAAATATTTTCCCTAAATGGTCTAATGTTACAATTGATTATAACTG
>JAOJAE010000027.1 GCA_028227525.1 Candidatus Pelagibacter sp.
CTCGTTAGATCAATTAGCTAAAAATCAAATACTTAAAGAAATAGAAAAAATTAAAATTGATGAACTTCCAGAAAATTTAATTGAAGAAGAAGTTAAAATTCTTTCACAAGGGATGGATGAAGCTGAGGCTAAAAAGAATAAAGCAAAATTTACTGAAACAGCAAAAACTAGAATTAAAACTGGACTTATTTTAAATGAATTTGGTGAACAAAACAAAATACAAGTTACTGAACAGGAAATTCAAGCTGAAGTTCAAAAACAATTGAGAATGATGCCTGGGCAAGAAAAAATGGTAATGGATTTTTATCAAAAAAATCCTTCAGCTGTAGCTAGCTTGAGAGGAACTGTTTATGAAGAAAAAATTTTGAATTTAATAAAAGAAAAAGCTAAACCAAATAAAAAAGAAATTTCTAAAGAGGAAGCTGAAAAGATCTTAAAAGAAGCCCATAAGCATGACCATAATCATGACCACGATCATGATCATGATCACGGAAAAGATAAAGAGAAAAAAGAAACAAAGAAAAAAGCTCATACAAAATCTGAAGTGAAAAAAAAACCTTCAGCAAAAGCATCTAAATCTAAGCCTGCCCCAAAAAAAGTTAGCAAAAAGTAATCCCAAGTTGTATAAGTAATACGAATCAACTTATGACAACAAAATTATTTGAACACATGAATACCTTAGTTCCAATGGTAGTGGAGCAATCTAATAAAGGTGAAAGAGCTTACGATATTTATTCAAGACTTTTAAAGGAGAGAATAATTTTTTTAACAGGTCAAATAAATGATAATGTAGCATCATTAGTGACAGCTCAATTATTGTTTCTTGAAGCAGAAGATCCAAAAAAAGAAATTTATTTATATATTAACAGTCCAGGAGGACTTGTGACTGCTGGTCTTGGAATTTATGACACTATGCAGTACGTCAAACCTGATATTTCAACTTTATGTATTGGTCAGGCAGCTTCAATGGGTTCATTTTTGCTTGCAGCCGGAACAAAAGGTAAAAGATTTTCTCTTCCAAACTCACGTGTTATGGTTCATCAGCCTTCAGCAGGCTTTCAAGGTCAGGTAACTGATATTGAAATACATGCAAACGAAGTTTCATCACTTAAAAAAAGATTAAATGAAATCTACTCTAAGCATACTGGTAAAACTGTAGAAGAAGTAAAGTCTGCTCTTGAAAGAGATAATTTTATGACAGCAGAAGTAGCCAAAGACTTTGGTTTAATAGACGAAGTAGTAGAAAAAAGATCCTAAACCACAATATATTGGATGTGATACAATCCAAACTTGATTAGTAGGAGTCATCTATAATAAAGTAATTTAATTGATTCGTTAAAAAAATATTATGACAACTAATAATAAAAATATTCTTTACTGTTCTTTTTGTGGAAAGAGCCAACACGAAGTAAGAAAATTGATTGCCGGTCCTACAGTTTTTATTTGTGATGAATGTGTTGAATTGTGTATGGACATTATCAAAGAAGAAAGCAAAGATACTTTTGTAAAACATCAAGATGGTCTTCCTTCACCAAAAGAAATTTGTGCAGTTTTAGATGACTATGTAATTGGTCAACCTCATGCAAAAAAAGTTTTATCTGTTGCTGTTCATAATCATTATAAAAGATTAAATTATGAGAGCAAAACTAGTAAAAATGTTGAACTTGCAAAATCAAATATACTTTTAGTAGGTCCCACAGGTTGTGGTAAAACATTATTAGCTCAAACTTTAGCAAGAATTTTAGACGTCCCATTTACAATGGCAGATGCAACAACTTTAACAGAAGCAGGTTATGTTGGTGAAGATGTTGAAAATATTATTTTAAAATTATTACAAGCTTCTGACTACAATGTCGAAAAAGCTCAAAGAGGAATTGTCTACATTGATGAAGTTGACAAAATTAGCAGAAAATCTGAAAACCCTTCTATAACTAGAGACGTATCTGGAGAAGGTGTTCAGCAAGCATTATTAAAAATCATGGAAGGAACAGTTGCAAGTGTTCCACCTCAAGGAGGAAGAAAACATCCTCAACAAGAATTTTTACAAGTAGATACAACAAATATACTATTTATTTGTGGAGGTGCCTTTGCTGGTCTTGATAAAATTATTTCTCAAAGAGACAAAGGAACATCAATAGGTTTTGGTGCTGATGTTAAAAATACACAAGATAAGAAAACTGGTGAATGGATGAAAACACTAGAACCAGAAGATTTATTAAAATTTGGTCTAATTCCAGAATTTATTGGAAGATTACCTATGATTGCAACTCTTGAAGATTTAGATGAGAAATCATTAATTAAAATTTTACAAGAACCTAAAAACTCACTGACTAAACAGTATCAAGAGTTATTCAAACTTGATGGAGCAAAATTAACTTTTAAAGATAATGCGTTAAAAGAAATTGCTCAAAAAGCTATCAAGAAAAAAACAGGTGCGAGAGGTTTAAGATCAATTTTAGAAAATATTTTATTAAAAACTATGTACGATTTACCTAGTCAAGATAATATTGAAGAAGTTATAGTTGACGCAGGAGCTGCGAGAGGACAATCACAACCAATATTAGTTCATGCTAAAGGTGACAATAAATCAAAGTCAAATAAGCCTTCAGCGGCTTAATATCCTTAATAACTAACAAAAACCTATTGCAATATAATATATAATATCCATATTAAAGTCATGGACGTTAAAATCACACTACCATTATTACCTCTGAGAGACATTGTTGTGTTTCCAAGTATGGTAATCCCACTTTTTGTTGGAAGAGATAAATCTATCTCAGCCTTAAATGAGGTAATGAAGAAAGATAAAAAAATAATTTTAGTTACTCAAAAAAACTCTGAAATCGATGATCCAAAAAAAACAGACATATTTATGTATGGATGTGAAGGAAGCATTCTTCAGCTATTAAAACTCCCAGATGGAACAGTAAAAGTCCTAGTCGAAGGTATTAAAAGAGTTAAAATATTAGATTTTAAGGATAATGATAAGTTTATAACTTGTGAATATGCTCATTATAATGATGTTGTTACAAAAGATGAAGATTTATATCCACTTGCAGCAACTGCATTAAGAAGATTAGAAAAATTAACTTCAATTAACAAAAAAGTTTCAAGTGAAACTATTAACACTATTAAACAATTAAAAGATCCATCTCAGATTGCAGATAATATAGCGTCTCATATAAACGCAACTATTTCTGAGAAACAGCAAATCTTTGAAACTATAGATGTGAAGAAGAGATTAAATGCCATTATCAAAATAATGGAAAACGAGACAAGCATTATCGGTGTTGAAAAAAGAATTAGAGGAAGAGTTAAAACTCAAATGGAGAAAACTCAAAGAGAATATTATTTAAATGAACAATTAAAAGCTATTCAAAAAGAATTAGGTGAAATTGAAGATGGTAAAGATGAAACAACTAGTCTCAATAAAGCTATTACAAAAGCGAAAATGCCTAAAGAAGTTGAAAAGAAATGCTTACAAGAGCTTAAAAAATTAAAGAATATGAGTCCAATGTCAGCAGAAGCGACTGTTGTTAGAAATTACTTAGATTGGATGACAGAACTTCCATGGCACAAGAAAAGTGAAGTTGATATTGATTTAACAAAAGCTTTAAATATTTTAGATAAGGACCACTTTGGCTTAGAAAAAGTTAAAGAGAGAATAATAGAGTTTCTTGCTGTTCAAAAAAGGATGGAGAAAATTAAAGGACCAATTTTATGTTTAGTTGGACCTCCAGGTGTAGGTAAAACTTCATTAGGTAAATCTATTGCAAAAGCTACTAACAGAGAGTTTGTTAGAATGTCTGTTGGTGGAATGAGAGATGAAGCTGAGATTAGAGGTCATAGAAGAACTTACATTGGATCCTTACCTGGAAAAATAATCCAAATGATGAAAAAAGCGGGGACAAAAAATCCACTAATTTTGTTGGATGAAATCGATAAAATTGGAAATGATTATCGAGGAGACCCTTCATCTGCTTTATTGGAAGCTTTAGATCCTGAACAAAATACTACATTTAACGATCATTACTTAGAGGTTGATTATGATTTGTCTGACGTAATGTTTGTAACAACTGCAAACACTTTAAATATTCTTCCACCTCTTTTAGATAGAATGGAAGTTATTAGACTTGCTGGTTATACAGAAGATGAAAAAATTAATATTGCTAATAAATATCTTTTACCTAAACAAATTAAAGATAATGGTGTGAAAGATAAAGAGATGAAATTAGAAGATGACATTATCAAAGAAGTTATTAGAGGATATACTAAAGAATCTGGGGTTAGAAACTTAGAGAGAGAAATTTCAAAACTAGCAAGAAAAGTAGTTAAGAAAATAGTTGCTGGTGAAGAGAAAGAAGTAAGTATAAATAATAAAAATTTATCTGATTTTTTAGGCATTGCTAAATTTAAATTTGGTGAGTTAGAAGCAGAGAATAGGGTTGGGGTTGTGACTGGACTTGCATGGACAGAGTATGGTGGAGAAATTTTAAAAATAGAAACAGTGACAATGCCAGGTAAAGGCAGAATGCAAATTACAGGTAAACTTGGAGATGTAATGCAAGAGTCTGTTAAAGCAGCTAAATCTTTTGTAAGATCTAAATGTTTAGAATATGGAATTATTCCTCCATTGTTTGAAAAGAAAGATTTTCATATTCATGTTCCTGAAGGAGCTACTCCTAAAGATGGCCCATCTGCTGGAATTGGAATGGTAACTTCTATAGTTTCTTCAATAACGGGAATTCCAGTTAGAAGAGATGTTGCAATGACTGGTGAGATTACTTTAACTGGGCAAGTATTACCAATTGGTGGATTAAAAGAAAAACTTTTAGCAGCTCATAGAGCAGGAATCAAAGAGGTGTTAATACCAAAAGAAAATGAAAAAGATTTAGTAGATATGCCGAAGAAAATTATTGATGATATAAAAATCACACCAGTTGAATTTGCAGACCAGGTTTTAAAAGTTGCTTTAACCAAAGAACTTAAAAGAACTGAGTGGGTCGAGGTTGATATCTCAAAAAAAGACGACAAATCCCAAGCTAGTATCCAATAATTTGATTGCTAAACAACTATATTTCCTTATAGTTAATTCTTTAATAAAGGATTAATACTTTGGATTTTAAAACTGGAATAATAACAATAGTAATTCTTATCTCTACTTCTATTTATCTTAGAGTTTTATTGCAATTAATAGGACAAAGATGGATTACAACCTTAGCGCACACCGGAACATTAGTACTTTTACCTATTATCACTTACATTATAACAAGTGTAATTTCAGGAAATATTGCTCTATCTCTTGGTATGGTTGGTGCTTTATCTATAGTTAGATTTAGAAATCCTGTACGATCACCACTAGAACTTTCTGTTTATTTTGGAGCAATTACAATGGGTATATCTGCTTCTGTTGATTACAAATGGTTAATTTTTTTTGTGATTACTGTGACTGTTGCTTCAATTGTTTTGTTGCTGATACAATTCATAAGTTTGAATCTTCTAAAAAAACCTTTTTTTACAGCGTCATTTTCAGAAGGCAATTCATTAAGTAGCTTAGAGATTATATCAAGTGGAGAAATTGAAGCTTTAAATCACAGTAAATTCCTTAATCTTAAAAAAGTAAGTGAAAATCAAATAGAATATGTAATGATATCTAATAACTTTGAGGAACTTCAAGAATTACAGAAAAAAATTAGTGATGATAAAAAGATTGTTAATTATCAATTAAGCAAATAAATTTTAATCATTTATAAATTTTAAATGCAATGTTAGGTAAAATTTTTTTTTTATTTTTTACAATAATAACATTCAATGCAAATGCAGAATGTAATTTTATTTCAGGTAACCATATAAATGGATTAAATGATCCAAGTAAAATTAAGGAAATTAAAATAGAAGTAAATGATAAAAGAAAATATGCAATTAATTATCTTAAAATTTTAACTTCGGATTCCCACAGCATTTCCCCAAAATTAAAAAAAAATTTTAGAGCAAAAATTATTGTCAAATATCCATTTGGCGAATGTATATACAAAGGTAAAGTTAGACAGAATGGAGACAATAAAGACCATATAGGATTTAAAACAAAAAAATACCCAGTTTTATTTAGGTCTTTAGTTGTTAAATTGGATAATGGTAATATTCTTAATGCTGTTAGGTTTAAGCTTCTTATACCTGACACTAGAAATAATCTTAATGAGATATTGGGATCATTACTTTTAAGAGAGGCAGATTTCATTGTTCCTGAAACTTTTCACGTAATAGTAAGTATAAATGAACGTAAAAATTTAATGATATTTCAAGAGGACGTAAGAAAAGAGTTATTAGAACGTAACAAAAGAAGGGAAGGACCTATTTTTGAAGGAGATGAAAGTGTTTATTGGTATCCATTTTTTTTGAACAATCAATCATTATCACGAGTTGTAAATGAAAATTGGGCTTTGAAAGGACCTAGTTCAATGGAAATTACCTTAAATGCTTTTTCAAAGTTACAACAAGCATATTTAGAGTCACGTCAAAGTCAAAGTGGTTCTGATAATTTTCTTCTACGTATAGATCAAAAAAATAAAAAATTATTTGAAAAATATCTAATATCAATGATTATTATGAATGGATCTCATGGCCTTTCAATAAATAATAGAAAATTTTATTATAATAGTTTTGCTGATTATTTTGAGC
>JAOJAE010000028.1 GCA_028227525.1 Candidatus Pelagibacter sp.
CTTTCTAAAAAAAATAATTCAGGTCTATTATTTATTGATCTAATAAATGCTACAAAATTTTTAATCAAAATTGGTTTGGTTGATATTTCTACTTGTGAAGTGACTAATTGACTTTTGATTAATGAATTTAATGATATTTGAGTTTTAATATATTCAAATTCAATCGGCTTACCTATAAAAGTTATTTTAGCATCTAGTGTTTTTGCATTAATTTTAAAATTTAATGGATCTAAGGTAAGTTTTATTTTTTTTAAACTGGTATCAAATCTATCATTTTTTTGTTTAACAAGATTTTGGATTTGATTATTAAATCTTTCTGTCTCAATACCAACTGTGCTTAAATAAATTATTAATAAAACAAAAACTCCTAATACTATAGATGCATATCTTAAAATTTTTTTACTCATTTAATTTCATATAAAGATTGTTCTAAAAATTCATCTAAATCTCCATCCAAAACTTTATCTGGACTTGTGCTTTCAAAATTTGTTCTATTGTCTTTTACAAGTCTATATGGTTGCAAAACATAAGATCTTATTTGGTGACCCCATCCAATTTCAGATTTAGAGCTTTCTGTATTTTGATTTTCCTGATCTTTTTTTTTAATTTCATAATCATATAACCTTGCTTTTAACATGTTCATGCATGTTTCTTTATTTTTATGTTGAGATCTCTCATTTTGACATTGAACAACAATTTTTGATGGTATGTGGGTAATTCGTACAGCGCTATCTGTGGTGTTTACGTGTTGGCCGCCAGCTCCGCTAGATCGATAAGTGTCAATTCTCAAATCTTTTTCTATTATTTCAATATTAATATTCTCATCTACCACTGGATAAACCCATATACTTGCAAAACTTGTGTGTCTTCTTGCTCCAGAATCAAAGGGTGAAATTCTGACTAGTCTATGTATTCCAGACTCTTTTTTGAGCCAGCCAAACACATAATCACCTTCAACTTTAATTGTTGACGATTTTATACCTGCTTCATCTCCCTTATGTTCGCTAATTAAATTTGATTTAAAATTTTTTTGATCTGCCCATTTCATGTACATTCTTCTTAGCATTTCTGCCCAATCTTGACTTTCTGTGCCCCCCGCTCCCGCATGTATTTCTATATAACAATCAAGAGAATCTGCTTCGTTTGATAAAAAACATTTAACTTCATTTTTTTTTACTAAAGTTCTAAGTTCTTTAATATTTTGAAATACTTCTTTTTGTACAGAGTCATTTTTTTCCTCTATGGCTAAATCACTTAAATCATCTAGATCTGAAAGTTTTTCTATTGAAACCTTGTGAGTATTTAATAAATCCTCAAATAGCTTTTTTTCTTTAATTACTTTTTTTGAATTGTCTTTATCTTGCCAAAAATTGGCTTCCAACATTTTAGTATTTAATGCCTCAAGTTTTGAATGAATATTATTTTTTTCAAAGATACTCCTTAACTCTAAAGTTAATCTTTTCTATTTCTTTTTTGTAATCTTGATATTTATCATCCATCAGTAAAACTTTAATATATTATTAGCATCTAATCTATCATTATTTGAATATAAAACTTTTCCATCAATCACATTTTGTTTTTTATAGACTTCAATAATAGGATTTTTAGAATTAAATTTTGCTTTTTGGCCAGTATTTGGATCAACTACCATCATTATGGTTCCCTTTGCTGCTTTAAAGGGTCTTGCATCTGATTTATTAACTGTTTTTTCTACAAACTCCTTAAAAATAGGCAAAGCTGTTTTTGAGCCAGTTTCAAATCTACCTAGTGGGGAAGGATTATCTAAACCAACATAAACTCCGATTAGAAGATTTGATGTATATCCAATAAACCAAGTATCTGTATTTTTATTAGTCGTACCAGTTTTTCCAGCAATATTTAACTCAAGGTCTTTTAATTTTTTTGCTGTTCCTCTTTGAACAACTCCCTCAAGTATCGAAGTCATTTGGTATGATGTTTGGGGTGAAAAAATTTTTTTGTAATTATCCTCTATAACTGGATAATCTTCACCTAAATATGAAATCTCGTCACAATTAATACATTTTCTTTTATCATTGTTAAAAATAGTTTTTCCTTCACTATCTTGAATTCTATCTATTAAAATTGGGTCAACAAGTTTTCCACCATTTACAAATACTGAATAAGCTGAGGTTAGTTTTAACAATGTTGTTTCTGCAGACCCTAGTGAAATAGATAACAGCTCTTCAGGTTTTTCATAAATACCTAAATTTTCTGAAAAATTTATGATTTTTTTAAGACCTAAGTCTTGAGCTATTCTAACTGTCATCAAATTTCTCGATTTTTCTAATCCAACTCTCAATGTCGATGGTCCATAAAATTTTTTTCCATAATTTTCTGGTTTCCACATTTTAAGATCTTCTCCCTGATCTAAAACAATTGGAGCATCTAAAATTAACGATGTTGGAGTATAATTATTTTCAAGAGCCAAAGCATAAACAAATGGTTTAAAAGCTGATCCAGGTTGTCTTAAAGCTTGTGTCGCTCGGTTAAATTCACTTTTTTTGAAACTAAAACCTCCACTTAAAGCTAATACTCGACCTGTATAAGGATCCATAACAACAATTCCACCATTTACTTTTGGTAATTGTTTTAAACTATAATTTTTATCATCAATTTTTTTTACATAAACTATGTCACCAATTTTTAATAATTGATTAAATTCTTTTTTTGTCCAAGAAATATCTTTAAATTGAATTTCTCCTTCTAATTTATCCTCAGTTTCTATATTTGCTGAAAATTTATTTAGCTTTTTAATTATAGCTAACTTCCAACTAATTGAATCTTCTAAATAAAATTTATCAAGATTTTGATTCCAATTTTTTGAGTATTTTTTATTAGCAAGAGCTCCTCTCCAACCTTTTCTTTTATCATAAGATATTAATCCATTTCTAAGTGATTCGGTTGCTATCTTTTGAAACTCTAAATTTATTGGTGTGTTAATATTAAATCCTTGTTTGTAAACTTTATCATAAGTTAAATTGTCAATTACATTTTTTCGAACATCTTCAATATAATATTGGGCATCCTCTAAAAAAATTTTTTTGGCTTTATTTAGTTTAATTTTTTCTTCTTTAAGATAATTATACTGTTCAAGATTTATATAATTATTTTCAAATAGATTTTTTAAAACTAGATCTCTTCTAAATTTAGCTAACTCTATATCTCGATAAGGATTGTATCTACTTGGTGCCTTTGGTAGAGCAGCTAAAAGTGCTGCTTCTCCATAATCTAAATCTTGAATAGATTTATCAAAGTATTCTAAACTTGCTGCGGCTACACCATATGCCCCGCTTCCAAGATATATTTGATTTAAATATAGTTCTAAAATTCTCTGTTTAGATAAAGCTCTTTCTATTCTAAATGCTAAAATAGCCTCTTTTATTTTTCTATTAAGACTTACCTCATTAGTTAATAAAAAATTCTTAGCTACTTGTTGAGTGATTGTTGAGGCACCCTCAAGTCTTTTTGAAGAAATTATATTTGAGATATTATTTATAACAGCTCTTAAAACCCCTTTTGCATCAACACCTGGATGAGAAAAGAAATTTTTATCTTCAGCAGATAAAAATGAGTTAATTACATTTTTTGGTATTGAATTAAATGGAACAAATATCCTTTTTTCTTTTGAAAAATCTGCAACAAGCTCTCCATCACCTGAATAAACTTTACTTGATACGGGTGGCTTATAACTTTTAAGAATTTTATAATCAGGAATATTGTTTGAATAAGACCACAAAATTCCAAATATCAAAATACCCATTAATAAAAGGAAAGATAACGATACTAATAGAGTATTTTTAAGAATTTTATTCATTTTATTTCCATTATATCTTGGAATTTGTTAAAGATAAGGCACCAGAATTAAACAAAATTTTATAAACACTTAAAATATTAAATGAAACAATTAATCAAATTATTATGGAAAAAAATTTATACATCGATGCATCGCATCCTAACGAAACTAGAGTTGTTCTTAAATCAGATGATAATATTGAAGACTACGAGTACGAAGGTTTAAAGAATAATTTAATTAAAAATAATATTTACCTTGGTAAGGTTAGTAGAATAGAACCATCTCTACAAGCTGCATTTATAGATTTTGGTCGAGATAGACATGGGTTTTTATCTTTCAATGATATTCAATCAGATTATTACCAAATACCAAAAGCAGATTTAGATAAAATTAAAGAAGAAGAAGAAAAAGCTCGTGAAGAGCTATCTAAGGAAGTTGAAGCTAAAGAAGAAGAAAATATAGCTGAAGGAAAACTTGAGATAGATGATCCTATAAACATTGAAAAAAATCCATCAGAGGAAAGTGATAATGAAATTGATGAAAAAAATAATCTAAATGAAGAAAAAGAAAAAAAAAAAGAATCTAAGTTTAAATTCAAAAGGTATAAAATACAGGAAGTTATAAAGCCAAATCAAGTTATCTTGGTACAAGTCATAAAAGATGAACGAGGACAAAAAGGTGCTGCACTAAGCACTTTTATTTCAATAGCAGGAAAATATATTGTTCTAATGCCTAATACACCAAAAGGTGGTGGTATATCTCGTAAAATATTTAATCCAGCAGATAGAAAAAAAATAAGAACTATTTTGAATGAAATTGAAATACCTAAAGAAATGGGTTTAATTGTGAGAACTGCAGGTAGCAATAAAACTAAAAATGAAATTAATAATGATTTAGAAACTCTTATTAAAACTTGGAGTCAGATTAAAGACACAGCTATCAATTCTATTGCACCATCATTAATTCATCAAGAAAGTGAAATTATCAAAAGAACTTTAAGAGATATGTTTGATGATACCACACAAAATATAATAGTTGAAGGTAATGAAGGATATAAAAAAGCACAAACTTTTATGAAAATGATGATGCCATCAAGTGTTAAAAAAGTTAAAAAATATAGAGGTAAAGTTCCATTATTTATTGAAGAAAAAATTGAACAAAAATTAAACCAAATATTTGAATCTGAAATAAAACTTAAATCAGGAGGATATTTAGTAATAAATCCCACTGAGGCACTTGTTTCTATTGATATTAACTCTGGTAGTTCAATTAAGGGTAAAAATGTTGAAAGCACTGCATTAGATACAAATATTGAAGCAGCTGAAGAAATTGCAAGACAAATAAAAATTAGAGATTTGTCTGGTCTAATTATAATCGATTTTATTGATATGCTTAGCTATGGAAATAGAAGATTGGTAGAAAGAAAACTTAAAGAAAAATGCAGAACTGATAGAGCAAGAATTCAGATTGGACGAATAAGTAATTTTGGTCTTCTCGAAATGTCTAGACAAAGATTAAGGGAAAGTGCAATAAAATGGAAAGTAACTCTTACGGATGAGTCATTTGCTCAAAAATTACTTAAAACAGTAGAGTTAAAAGCGATTATTAACAAAGCTAAATTTGTTGAGCTTAGAGTTTGTGAGAAAATCTCTGATTTTTTAAAAGAAAATTTTCTTGATGATTTAACTTATTTTGAAACGAAAAATAAAATGACAATAGATATTGTTAGTGATCCCACACTTATCATTCCAGAGTACATTATTAATGTTCAAAACAAATCAAAAAAAACAATTGAACTTATTGAACATTTTGAAAAATTAAAAAATTTGGAAATACAAATTAAAGAAGATAAAATTATTGATAAAAAAGAAGCTAAAAAATTTCACAAAAAACCTTTTAAAAAGAAACCTTATTTTAAAAAAAAGTTTGTTAAAAAATCTGCAGCTATTTAATAATTCCTGTTTTTGGTGAAGATGCATTTCCGTATAAATATTTATCAATACGTCCTGCTAAAAAAGATTGTCTTCCAGCAATCACAGCATTCTTAAACGCAAGTGCCATTTCAAAAGGTTTTTTTGCTTTGGCAATAGCTGTATTAACTAAAACGCCATCGCAACCTAGTTCCATTGCAATTGTTGCATCTGATGCCTGCCCTAATCCTGCATCTATAATAAGGGGTAACTTGGTTTGACTTCTAATGATTTTTATATTTGTTGTATTTTGAATACCCAAACCTGATCCAATAGGAGCAGCTAAAGGCATTATTGCATCTGCACCTGAGTTTTCTAATCGTTTTGCCATTAAAGGATCGTCATTACAATAAACCATCACCTTAAAACCTTCTTTAGCTAAAACCTCTGTTGATTTTAAAGTTTCAATCATATCTGGAAATAAATTTTGTTTATCTCCTAAAACTTCCAATTTAACTAATTTCCATCCACCTATTTCTCTTGCCAATCGAAGCGTTCTTAAAGCTTCTTCCGAAGTAAAACATCCCGCAGTATTTGGTAAATAAGTAATTTTCTTTGGATCAATATAATCCATTAGGAGTGGTTTATTTTTATCACTAATGTTTACTCTTCTAACTGCAACAGTAACAATTTCAGCCCCAGAAAGTTTAATTGCTTTAGCACACTCAGGCATACTTTTATATTTACCAGTACCAACGATTAATCGAGAATTAAATTTTTTATTAGCAATAACTATTCTGTCATTTTTCATTTATCCTCCTCCAATAAAATGGACTATCTCAATTTTATCA